>CAZDJH010000416.1:0-3903 GCA_964505645.1 uncultured archaeon
ATTACTACATTTCTCACATACTGCATGAGTGCGCTCTTCTTCTAAGAGTGGCCCTAATTTCTCAAATGTCATTTTTGTTATAGCTTTTTAGAGATTTCTATTTGAATTTGACTGACAAAATTCTTATTCCGATTATTTGATTTGCTTTTTCTTCTTTTTCCTTTTCTATAAAAAGGGCGGCTGCCTAAGGTCACGTCGGATATTTCTATAGACGGAAACATCCTATGCTTAACGATTTCGGCAATTTCCACGGCTTTTGATATTTCTCTGCCCTCCCCCTTGATTAAAACCGAATCTTTTCCTCCTGACAGGGCAAAAATCGCAGACTTAATCGCATCGTTTTTTTCAGTTCTTTTTCTAATCGTAATAATACCGTTATTCATTTTTAGGTCTAATTTGCAATTTAGTCTTAGTATTCCAATTAAAAGAAGTTCACATTTATAAAGGATTAGTGAAATATAAATTTATAGTTTAAGAAACTATTTTTTGACCCTCTTAATATAAACATAAGGGCATATCCTATTTTACTTTTTATGCTTGAAGAGTTTGGTTATTGTTAACTTATAAGGGAATAGTTTCCTTTGTTTATTTCTTATTTCGAAAGCTGAAAAGATAAAAAGTTGAAATTGACTAAAATGCGAAAAATGATTATAAAATACCCATAGTGAGGTCCTTAAGGGTTTCTGCGTATCCAGTCAGTTCGTTAAGGACATTATTGCACAATAAACGTTCTTCAGAATCCAGATAATCCCAGTATGCAACTATCTCCTTAATCTTATCCTTATAGTCCTTAATAATCGTTTTACAAAATTCCCGAGGTGTTCTCAATTCGTTTTTAATTTCTTTTTTGAGTTTATCAATTTCTTTTTGGGCTTGTCTTTCGTTTCCAGAAGATTTTAATTGCTCAGCCTTCATCTTATATTGAGCCATTTTTTGCTCTAAAGCCTCCCGAAATGAAGGTAACTTTCTATTGAACTCTGATTCTTCCTTCCAAACATACAAATCATTTTCCTCTTCGATATAATCTTCACTGGGGGGAATTAGCCCAAATTCTTTATGGAGATTAGTAAGTGCACGCTTCTTGATTGTGTCCTTAATGTAGAATAGATTGTTGCTTATTTTATTCCTGTTTTCCTTGAGCTGATCGATTATAGGGCTGATATCGCTAATAAACTTTTCTTTACTTGGTTTAAGGATGAGGTCCACAATTTCATAATCAGAAGGTAGGCGGGTGCTATTAAGACCCGATTGAGTCTCATCCTTCAACCGTAAGCCGGCAATAGCCGTCGAGTTTCCATTAAATTTCGTATGATCAAATATTAAACCGATGGCGTTTTGATTAACTGATTGATATCCGAGATGCGTCATCATATCCACGGGAGAATAAAAGAAGCCGAAGCCCGGATGGGAATGCCACCATCCCACGATAAAGTCATTTTCCTTATCCTTTATTGCGGTTTCATATATTTTCTCATTTATACTAGCCATATCAACGTATTGTTGGTTCTCGTACTCGACGCCTGCCCTATTTCCACTCACCATGGGAATAGCATCTTTAATAAGTACAAATCCGCCTGAAACCGAACCGATAAGGATCCCATAAACTTCTCTCCATTTTTTCGGTTTAATCTCGCTATTTGCATATCTTATAACGTATCCTACAATTCTTCTATATGCTTTCCAATATAAAATGAAATTTCTCTCTTTTTGTACGAATTTATCATTCTTAATACTTGTTTGAATGAAATTCATTAACTCGGGATATTTTTTCAATGATTGCTCATATGTACTCTTTTTTTTTTCGCCTTGGTTCTTGAATAACTTCATATTCACCCATAATTTTGGAAAATTCCAGACCTCTGGAGATTATCGTTGTATATTTTATAAACAAGATTTCATTTTTTTACAATATCTGTTATTTTATATATAAAGAATTTAAGTTAAAAAATGATCGCGATCGGATTTGCAAGTTTGCCAGGAGCCGGAAAATCGACGGCACTAAAAGCAGTTGAAGACTTGGGGGTTATAATTACAATGGGGGATGTCATTCGGACTGAAGCACAAAAGCGGGGTCTCCCCCTAACTGACGAGAACTTAGGCTTTGTGGCATCCTATTTACGGAAAAAGGAAGGGAAGGGGATTATTGCGAGAAAATGTGTGGGGCAGATAGAGCAGCAAGACGAGAAAATAGTCTTTATTGATGGGCTGCGCTCCATGCATGAGGTTAATATCTTTCGGGACTACTGGGAATTCTCAGTGATTGCGATTAAAATAAGCCAAGAAAAACGTTTTGAGATCATTAAAAACCGAAATCGAGATGATGATCCAACCACCTTGAGGGAATTACAATTACGGGATGAACGAGAAATCGATTTTGGGCTCCAGAAAGTGATCGAACACGCTGATTTTGTGATTCATAATAATTCTACCGAAGAAGAATTAAAAAGAAAAACAAGAAGAAAAGTATTAGAAATTATTAAGAATAAAAAATAGAAATTAATCTTCTAAGTAATCAACGATGGTTTTTGCCAAAGAGACCTCACTAACCTCGTTATCAATCGAGTCTGTACCGATTATTTTGTCAGCCCCCGCCGTTATTATCCGATATCGCGCATTTTGGAGCAATAATGCGTGAGTTGCGACCGCATATATGTTTTTCGCTCCGCCTTTTCTTGCAATTTGAATTGCCTTAGACATAGTTCCTCCAGTTGCGATGATATCATCTGAAATGACAACATCCTTCCCCTTAAGATCCAACGAGCCAGACATGGTAATCTCTCCAGTTTCGACATCCCTTTTCTTCTCAAACACTTCCACGGGTACACCCTCACCAAAATGCCGTGCGAATGCTTTTGAACGTTCTATTGCGCCCTCATCGGGAGATACCACCACGATATTATTTGCCCCGATGGACTTAATATGATCTGCCAATACTTTCATAGAGTCAATATTGACCGCCTTGCATTCCAATTCTTGAAGAACTGCTGGGGCATGGATGTCAACCACATAAAATTCGTCAATTTCCATCGAATTAAATAATCTTAAAACGGCTTTTGCAAATTCAGACTCTCCAGGCATAAATACCTTATCCTGACGAGCATATGCCAAATATGGTACCACGACCGTGATCTTAGCTGCACCAATACGTTCAATGGCATCAATTATCATGAATAGCTCCAATAACCTCGCATTTTGGTCGCCGCTGGTACTAGGCCCTGTAGATTGGACGATTATAACTTCTTGACCCTTTAATATGGATTCGTCTTCCAAATTTAGGCGAATATAACATTCTCCATCAGGGAACGTCTTAAAGAAGGTGTTTATATGCTTGATTCCCATTTGTTGAGCGATTCTGACCCCCAAAATTTGTGAGGCGGGTCCAACTATTAAAAATTTACTCATTTTTATTGTCTCACCTTTGCTGTATAATAACTTTAATTAATTACTATTACTTATTTTTTAGTTTTTTTATATTTCTGAATGCAACGCTTTAATGTCCTTACAGCGAGTTCTGCGCAGTGTTTGTGATCATCGGGAAGGCCATTGAGCGCATTGTCAATCTCTTCCGGGTTTAATCCTTCAACGTCTTCAATTGATTTACCTATTGTCATTAGTGTTGCTTGGCTACCCGTGGCGACACTGGCACCGCATCCATCCGTGATAAAATGGGCATCCGTTACAATTCCATTGTCAATCTTAAGGAAGAACTGCATTGTGTCGCCGCATGGACCTTTATATGATTTGTCCACGGTGAAATCCTCGTCATTTGGTTTTCCCCAATTTTTAGGATTATGAAAAAGGTTCACAATGGTCTCATTATATTCTTCTAATTCTTCTTCAATAATTTGCTGTTGTAAATCATCTACAAATTTGTCGAAGCTATCCTTCTTATTTTCTCCCATT
>CAZDJH010000417.1:0-3901 GCA_964505645.1 uncultured archaeon
GTACGCGCTGAATTTCACGTACTGGATATCTCTCTTGAACGCCACCTCGGGCTCCCTCAAGAACGAACGGTGTAGACAAAAAAAATAGCGGCGAAGGGATTCGAACCCCTGACCCAACGGATATGAGCCGATTGCTCTACCAACTGAGCTACGCCGCCATATAAGACGATACTGAATATACCAATCCGCACCTATAATGTCAATGGCTAATTTAGCTTCAAAAAAGTAACGTACACGTCTTGTATAAGCAACGATGAATATTTACTATAATCGGCATGATACACACATGCATACTAACGGTCCGCAGTTATGAATGCGATAGTAACCTTCATGTTAACAACGCAGTATATCTGAATTATTTAGAGCACGCACGAATGGAATTCTTAAAATCCATTGGATTTGATTTCTATCATTTCCGCACGAAGGGATTTGCTTTGATTGTTTCGAAAGTAGTTGTTCAATACAAAAAACCTGCTGTTTTGGATGATGCGCTTTCCATCTCAACTTATTCAATTAAAAAAGGAATAACATCAGGCATATTAAGACAAATTATCAAAAGAAACGACATCGTCATTTGTGAAGCAGACATAACCTGGGTATGCGTCAATCCTCAAGGCAAACCTGCTAAGTTACCGGAAGAATTTAACAAGAAAGAACTATATCCCGGCGCTCATGAGAAGGTTTAAAAAAATCCCCGGTCTACATGAGTTTTTGTTCGCGGGCTTTTTGGATTAATAGATTGTTCCAATAATTATTTTTTAAAAATGATTGCTTTTTTTCGACGTCATCGATCTTGCTCGATAACATTTGCAAGGAGTTTAAGGCTTTGCTGAGTACCGTTATCTCATCAATCGAGTCGGTATATTGTTTTGATGAAAGGACCATGGCATAAATAAACTCATAGATCCGATTATAAGGATCCTGAACGCTTAATCTTTCATACCGTGTAATTTGGTTGCATTCTTCAACGGCCTCGGAAATTCTTCCTAACTGACGCAAGGCTAAGGCCCTCAGACTTCGGATAAAAGAATATAAAACCCCATACTCCTGCGGGTTCTTGAAACAGCGGTCTTCCACTAAATAGTAACCATCATACCATTCTATAATTTCAGGGGCCGCGTCCAAGCTCTTGGCAGTGAGAGTATCTAATGCTAGGTTGCATCTGTTAAACATGGCCCGATATTCACCTCTAAAATAGTAATTTTCCGCCAAGAAAAAATCCACTTCCGGACTTTGAGGTAAATCAATCAGAATTTCATGTCCTCTGCGCGCATTATCCGAGTAGGTGAGGGAACGGGCCAACCAGGCATAAAACAATGCAGTCCTTTTTTTATCGGGATATAGACGTGATGTTTGCAGGGCTTTCTGGAAATATTCAGCTGATTTGTGGTATTCTCCTATTTCGAAACTCGCTCGACCGTTCATGAATATAAAAAAGCAGAGCAATTCCCGACGTTGGATTAGATTAGCGCATTCAATTCCCTCTCCGCAAATTTCCAGAACGCGGGAATAGTTACCGTGTAAGAAATGAACTGTCACTTCAAAATACAAGATTACTATTCGCAGCCAGGATTGGGGAGGAACTTTATTTTCTTTGGCAATGAAAATATAATCCATAGCATCTTGGGGCCTCTGAGTTGTTATCATGATTAAGGCCATCATTAAATTGGCTTCGGCAATCCCGAAAGCGTCTTCCGTATCCTGATAATAAAGAAGCCCTTTCTTTGCATGATCTATGGCTTGTCTGTATTCACCTTGTACAATAAAAAAACGGGCCTGCTGCAAAAAAGTATCCCCATCCTTTTCCAATTCATCGCCTTGGGTGATTTTTTCCAATTGGGTGTACACGGTATGGGCCGTCTCTTGATCACGACCGACAATGGCCAAACGTAATTCTAAAGACAAAAGGGTTGTCCACGCAGTCTGTTTTTTTTCGGATTGTTCAAATAATTTTAAGATCTCCGGTATTTTCTTCCGATAGATATACGTGGCTTGGAGCTTACCTTCGTCTAAGCGCGCTTTAATAAGATGGGAAAAAACATTAACGGCTTGTTCAGGAGTACCGTATTCTTCTAAAAAACTATACAAAAGGACTTCACTATGATATTCGCCTTTCTGCCAAAGAGTAAAAATAAATTTCGCGAAACTTGTTGCCAATGCCTTGGCTTCGCCTGCCATTATGTCGGTTAAAGGTCCTAATAATTCCGGCAAAGTCCCGATCGGTCGCAAAGAAAGCGTAATGAGTCCAAGTTCATATAACCGTTGTATTGTTATGTCAATAGCCCGTTTTTCAATGCCTTCTTGCACAAGAAATTGGCTTAATTCTTGCTGATATACCATGCCTTTCGCAAGTAAGATTATGTATAAAACCGTTTGCGAAATTGTATCCATCTCTTCCAATACTTTTTCGGAAATCAAATATGGATTATCCAAATTCGTCAAAGTTGTCTTTTTGTTCTCCGATAAAATTAAATAATGAAAAATAGGCAAACTCTTACCTTTGGTTACCTCCATGATCCTTTTTACTTCGTTTTCTTTTTCGGTATTTGTCCTATGCGGCTCAATCGCATCTATTACGCATCGAATGTCCCTTGCCTGAACTGGTTGGATTTCTAGTCGCGAGAAATCTAAGTCTCGGCATTGCTCCGGAACATTACCTGTATTTGATAAAAATATCGGGATAACTGTCCCGATTTCGACACGATCCATAAGGAGATTCCGCAGCGCATCTAATGATTGGGTATTATAATTTTCAACTTCTTCGATAATAACCAATGGAGGTAAAAGGTTTGCTGCCATAAAGCGGGTATAACCTGTTAAGATGAGATCATAAAACATGAAAAAATCATTTTCCGTATAATCCGGACAATAAAAGGATAATATCGAGCAAAGGTCCCCCCACACTTTTTTCTCGGTTTTTGAAAGATATTCAGGTATTTTCTCTATCAGAGTGGGGGTTATACTGTTAAGGAAAGGGTGAATAATTGAATTGCGACGGTACAACGGTGCGATATATAACCATTCGCCGTCTTGCCGAGAATTCAATTGCCTTAAGACCATTTCTAAGGCATTTCTTTTACAAATATTCCCTTCGCCCGCGATCAATATCGCTTGATGCTCATTTTCTCCTATCAAAAATGGATCAAACAAGGAGAAAATTTGGTCCTGGATGTCGGGTCGTCTAATTAAATTAAGGATGATTTCCGGAACCTCGCTACTCTGTTCGTTGAGATTGGTGACCGCGTATAAATCATCTAATTTCTCGGCTTGGATGAAGCTTGAAAAAATCTCATAAACTTTTGGTGAAAACAGCAAATGATTGTCCTCAACAACAGTCATCATTTTCTGTCGCATCTTTAACCAGACAATTTCCGGATCCGTTTGATCTAACACATCGACGTAAAGAGAAAAACCATGTAAGTCCCTTTTGTAACGGTCCAAAATAATTTTTGCCTCAAAGATTATTTCAATTAATTTTTGGTGATTTTGTTCCCTTTCACGGAAATAAAAAAGGAAATTGCCGTTTTCTTGTTTTAACAAACGTTTGCGTCGGTCCCGAAGATGGTTGAATAATTCCTGGTTAATTTTATTTATAAAAGCGAGGTTGATCTTTTGAAGTTGTCTAAAGCTAAATATCTCAATAAAAAGGTAATACATGCATTTTAATCCAGTTCAAACTCCGGCGGCGAACTACCGCCCTCCCAATGTAATTCATCTTCTTCGGTTAATTCCCTCCCGTAGACCCTTTCAAAAAGAAACCTAAAATCTTCAGGATGAAGATCCATATATTGTACCCCATAATAGGTTATGCTTTCGTCACGAAACGTACGCACAACCCGAGCAGGTGAAGTGATTTTACGAGGTCCAAAAATTAAACCAAGGTCAATATCCGTGAGCGGCG
>CAZDJH010000418.1:0-3890 GCA_964505645.1 uncultured archaeon
CAACCCTTATTTTTTCTGAAAAATTACTATTGATCAGAATACTTTATAATTACAAAATTTTCATCCTATTCATAATCTTTTGTATAGCAAAAGTTTTTATTAATAGTTTGTAATTTAATTAGATAATCATTTAATAAAAAGAAAAAATATATTCTATTCAATATTTAATTGCGGCATTGTTTGGAGCATATATAAATTTAAATCGATATACTAGTGAAAAAAAATGAATAATGACAATCAATTAGCAAATTGGCTAGCTGAGAATACATTAAAAGGGGTCATTTTTGATTTTGATGGGACATTGCTGGATATTAGGGACCCCTTGGAACGTTCAGTAAAAGAAGTATTTAAAGAACATAAGATTGACTTTGATATCGACGAAAGTATAAAAGAGATAGGCTCTGTCTTGGAATCTGTTCAAGGTTTTCCATTATCAAGGATTATTCTCGAATCACACGATATTTTTCAATTTATCACCACCTTAGAAAAGGTTCCCTTTTTGAAGAAGTTGAGAATCGCCACGGAGATATTTGCGAAATATATGGAATATGAAAAGGAGGCAGAGTTGTTTTCAGAGGCATACTTATTGATTGAGCAATTGAGCAAGCGATATGATCTTTATATCGTGTCGCATAATCAAACTAAAAATCTGAAAGAGCACCTTAAAAGAAAAAATATCGGACGGTTCTTCAAAGATACTTTGGGAGCGGACGAACTCCCGGAATTGAAGCCGAGTCCACTTGCACTTCAACCCGTTTTAAGTAGATATAGCCCGCTAAAGGGGAATGAATTTCTTATGGTTGGAGATATGCCAACCGATATAGAAGCGGGAAGAGAGGCGGGAATTTGGACGGTAGCAATCGCAAGCGGTATCAGCAATAAGGACCTTTTAAATAATTACATGCCTGACTTACTTATAGATTCATTGACCCAGTTATTAGATTTATTCGGAATAGAATATAATAATAAGGCAATAACGAACGCCAAAAAATCAGTAAAAATATATTAAATTGCCAATTTAAATAGAATAAGAAGGTAGAAGAAAATGGTAGAACAAACAGATCTAGAAGAAAAAATAGAGGAAATTGAACAAAAGGGAATTGGAGAATGGGAAGAAGAAGAAGAATACCGTAAATCCGATGAACTTAAATGGAAAAAACCCCATCAGAATTATCTCTATAAAATATTGAAGTATAACCCAATAGACCCCATATACGACTTTTATCATGAAATTCTCGATTTATTGGAATGGAATAAAACAGAACAGCGGTTGCAATGGTGGGCTGCGAATATCTGGGTAAAATTGGCTGCTCGGGCTCTATGGAGGGTAGATTGTCTGTACGAGGATGGTGAACTCTTTCCCGAATATGGCGGTGGGATTATCGTCTCTGACCATAATTCTCACTTAGATCCGTTCTTTTGCGGAATGCCCCATAATCATAAGGTTAATTTTATGAGCAAGCCGGAAAATTTTAAAACACCTGTAGTACGCACATTATTTTATAACTTAAGCGCTTTCTCTCTTGGAGAACGAGGAAATAAGGAAGATGTTAAAAAAGCGTGGGAATACGCTAAAAACAAGTTAAATCAAGGAGAATGGGTTGGGATATTTCCCGAAGGTACCCGAAGCATGGACGGTTCCTTGGGACAATTTAAAACCGGTGCTGTGCGGCTTGCAATAGATGCTGGAGTGCCAATCGTCCCGATGGCGATTTTAGGCTCATCTGATGCACTACCAAAAGGGAAATTAATGGGAACCCCCGTACAAGTTCGTATAAGAGTGGGAAAGCCAATATACTATGATGAATATAAGGGTAAATTAACCCCCGAGGTTGCTCGAAGGCTTACCGATGAATTACGACAAAAAGTTATAGATCTACGCGAAGGGCGAGTACAATTAGCTCGAAAGGTAATTAAGCATAAAAAACCCGAGGAACTCTCAATTGGATTCCCAGAAGATGCAAAAAAGGAGAAAAAACAGAAGGGTTTTAAACATTGGCTGAAATATTATCAATGGTTTTTCTTACAATCGATAGATGATGCATGGCTTACCCTATTAAAAACATTGGACGAATTTGGGCTCCGCTATAAGTTCCAAGAAGCGATACAGCACGGACTCACCTATCCCGCGGTTAAATTTATAACAGATAATTTTGCTCCCATTAAGGTAATGGGATATAAAGAAAATGTACCCGAAGAGAGTGCTGCTATATTATGCTCAAATCATAATTCGGAGTGGGACGTAATCATGCACGCCTATGCCTTAGAAATTACCAAAAAGAGGATGTTATGGCAAATGGCAAAGCAAGAGCTTTTTCAGATCCCCATCGTAAACGCTTGGGTTCGTACACACCATGCATATCCATTAAAGCGCGGTGAAAGTGATGTAGCATGCTATAATTACACTAAAGAATTGCTCAATAAGGGAAAAGTAGTGGTTATCTATCCAGAAGGGACGACGCATGACGGTCCAGAAGTGCTCGAAGGTCATACTGGCGCGATCCGCTTGGCCATCGAGACCAAAACCCCGATAATCCCCATAGGGATCACAGGATCCGAGAAAACCTACCCGAAACATGCTAAAACACTCTATTTCGGACACGGAACCACCTTTAAAGCCGGAAAACCATTCATGGAACATGCAAAGTATTTCGACAAGCCAATGCCCGATTACGATGAATTGAAGAGATTAACCGAAAGTTTAATGGAACGGATCAGACAATTGCTCGTATATGATGAAGAAAACGCTTAAATATTAAATCGATCAGTAAAAAGAGACGTTAAAGCACATGGTACATTCTAAAGCAAAAATAGGGATACCAAGGGCACTACACTATTACAGATTCTTTCCGTTTTGGAAGGTATTGTTAGAAGAATTAGGCGCAGAGATCGTCCTGAGCCCCCCCACAAATAAAAAGATCGTGGAGGTTGGAGTACAGCACGGATACGGAGAATTATGCATCCCATTAAAGGTGTATTATGGGCATGTATTTAATTTAATAGAAAATCATCCGGAATTAGATTACCTATTCGTCCCCCGTTATGTTTCAGAGGTTAAAGAGGGCTACTTCTGTCCTAAGTTTATCAGCCTTCCCGATGTCATTAAAATCCTTCCAGGTGCACCGGAAATTCTCAATTTTGAGGTGAATGTGAAGGAATTTCCCATTTCTCTGTCCGCAATAGAAATCGGAAAGCAATTGGGAAATACGCGAGAGCAGTCCTTAGAAGCTTATGAAAAAGCCCAGAGATACTATCATAAATTCTTGGATTTTCTCCGCGAGGGCGCCCCCGCAAATTATGCTTTGCGATTGGTGAGACGGGAACGCCCCTTTAAATTACCCGGGAAGAAGCCCCAAGGTGAAGTAAAGCTGCTCTTACTCGGGCACGAATACAACCTCTTTGATACTTATATGAACCTCGACTTCGAGAAAAAACTAGAGGACATGGGCGCTGAGGTATTATCACTTCGAAATATGCCAAAGAGAGTCTTCGAGACCCCTGTAGTTGTCAATAAGAAGCTTCAGAACTACTGGAGCCACGAGGAAGAGATCATGCAAGCGATTCGCTATTTTATGACAAGAGGAAGAGGGGAAATAGACGGCGTTATCTTCTTGATTAGCTTCGCATGTGGCCCCGACAGTATAATTTCGGAACTCATAATGCGCGATATGAAGGTCATTAGGCTCCCGTACCTATCAATCATTATGGACGAGCATACGGGTGATGCGGGCTTAAAAACGAGGATCGGAGCCTTCGTAGAGATGATCAAACGCAAAAAAAAGAAGTTAAAGGAGAGAAAGGGTGCCCCAGAAATAGAAGTCTATTAATTTTCCCAATTTATTTAACTACAATTTATTTTAGGCTAATTTTACAAAAGAAGGATCATTTAT
>CAZDJH010000419.1:0-3867 GCA_964505645.1 uncultured archaeon
AAGTACTGATCAAGGTATTAAACTGGTCTAAGTCGCTGTCCATTTTTTAATTTCACCCTTTTTCTTTATTTGGGATGAATTATTTTACACCCCCTTTTTTTCAATGAATTAATGATCTCCAAATCCGAATCCAATAAAAATGCCTTTGATATCCCGATCACTGAAAGTTTGGGCAACTTTTTTAACCCCTCTGGCAAATTATTGAGTTCATTATTTCTAAGGTCAATGTACTTTAAATTAATTAATTTTTTGATATTTTTTGGAAGTTTTGTTAATTTATTATCGGCAAGATTTAATTCTCTTAGTTGGATTAGATTTCCAATCTTTTCTGAGATATGTCCTATATTATTATTTTGAGCGTTAAAGTATTCTAAATTAATCAGGTCCCATATCCCCTCTGGTATATCTGTAATAATATTATAATCAATATTTAATTCAGTTAAACGGGTTAAATTCCCAATTGAAGAGGGGATTTGTTTCAAATTATTATGATGTACCTGAAACCTCCAAAGATTCTTTAAGTTGCCTATAGAATCTGGTATAGATTCAAGGTCGTTATCATATGCCCGAAAATCCACTAAACGGTAAAGGTTTCCTATTTGCTCTGGGATAAATTTTAAATTATTCGATATTAAATCAAACTTTAATAAAGTATCTAGATTAAATATCTCGCGTGGCACCTCTTCTAATTGATTAGAACGGAAATCTAGCCTTTGAAGCATATTAAGCTCACCAATATCCGCAGAAACCGTGTCAATTTGGTTTTTCTGGCAGTTGAGAAAGTATAACCTTTGAAGATTTCGAATCCTATCGGGGATCTCATATAATTGATTATTCCCCAAGTCAAGAATTCTTAAGTTCTTAATTTGGCATATATGTTTTGGGACCTCAATAAAGCCGTTGCCACGCAAATCTAAAGTTTTTAACCTCTTTAAGTTGATAATGGATTCAGGATACTCCGTTATACGATTTCTGCTAAGCTCTAATTCTCGAAGGTTTAGAAGCGAGGAAACACAATCAGGAAATTTAGATAGGCTATTTTCGCGTAAATCTAAGTGCTTTATGTTGACGAGCTCTGAAATAAAGTAATCAAGCTCCTTTAATTTATTATTTCTAAGGTCGAGCCTTTGCAAATTAAATAGTTCATGGATATTTTGGGGTAATGTCTTTAATTTATTGTATCTTAAGTCTAACCGACGAAGTGATTTGAATTTAGATAAACCTTCTGGAATTGATTCCAAATCCAGATGTTGCAGGTCCAGTTTAATTAATTTCCCATTTATAAATTCCGTATTGAATCTATTTAAAACTTCTGATATTTCTGAAGGAGACAATATCTTTCTAAAAAAAAAACTCAACTTTTCTTTATCATCGGAGGAACTTAACATTTATATCCCTTATTCCAAACTCATCTAATAATGTTTGGAACAATCATAATTAAAATAGATTTCGTATAATTAATACTTTACCGACAGTTCAGTTTCTTGGCTTTCAATAAAGAAAGAGGGATGATCTATAGATAACCTATCAACCAATAAATCCAAAAGGCCTTCTGGATAAAGGGTATCTTTTCCCATAATAAAGTCGTATAATGATTTCCATTTAACTTGAAAGGTTCTATTGTCTGTTTTTTCGAAAGCATCGAATTCCTGCATCTCATAGAATGATTCATCCCGAAATACTCCGTCATAAATAAACATTAATTCATGCGAGTATTTGTCTTTATAATAATAGATATTTTCAATGACATCTAATAACTCCACTTGCCATATATCTGTCTTTAATTCTTCTTGTATTTCCCGTTTTAATGCTTGTTTGCTATCTTCTGTAAATTCGATAGTCCCTCCAAGGGGTCTGTAAAATGGTTCACCTGTTTCATGATGATAATATTCTGATACAAGAATTTTGTCATCGTTGCTAAATACACAGATCGCTTTTGGTTTTATATTCGACATTTTCGAAAACTATATATTTTTTTTTCGGTTATTTCTTAAGCACTGCTATCATTTTTGTCGGAATTGACCGACTTCATAGTGGGTGCTATTCGAAAAAATTGCTCCACTGTTTTTTAGTGTTATCAATTTCTAACAACTTTTTCTTTTACTTTCTTATATAATTTAAATACTAATACTATATATGCTTTCACTATAAAAAGTCTATATCCTATATAGGTCTATATAGTTCTATATGAAACACTAATTGAAAACAGAAGAAAAAGTCATAGTTGAGATAGAAGCCTGACTAAATACTTCCAGAACTTTTCAACGCTTTTTACGTGAAGGGCCTCATCAGGAGAATGGCAAGCCTCGATTGTAGGGCCAATTGTAATCATTTGCATATCTGGACGCTTTGTCTTGAATGCCCCGCACTCTAAACCTGCATGCATTGCGGTTATCTCTGGTTTTCCTCCATGCACCGTTTCAAACACTCTTTTAGCGGTAATAAGGAGTTCTTCATCGGAATTCGGTTCCCATACACCATAACCTCCTACATCCTTCATTTTATAATTTAATTCCGAAAGTCTGAGCAATGCTCTAACCTTCTGCGATGTCTCTTCGTTAAAGTCAAGGTCAAAACTCCGATGCAGCATTCCCATCTTAAGTTTCCTCTTTGTTGCGGATACCGATGCGAAATTAGTCGATGTATGAATCAAATTATCGATTCTTGAATGTTTTAAAATGGGACCGTGGGGAATTACGTATAGGAAATTTAAAATCTTCTCTTGCTCCTCGTCTTTAATACAATTAAATCCTGCTTCGTTTTCCAGTGCTTTTTCAAATACTAAACGGATATTATCCTCTGCTCTCGCATAATAGGTATTCAGAAAGTGTTCGATTTTTGTTATAACGGGATTTAAATTAGGATAATCCTCCTTATTTACATATATTAAAGATTTAGCCTCTCTGGGGATAGCATTAAAATTTTCTCCCCCCTCAAGATCTTCCAAATAGATTGGAAATTTTTTATTAATCTCCAAAAGTACCTTTACCAAAACTTTTATTGCATTTGCACGTCCCTTGTCAATATCCAAGCCCGAATGCCCTCCCAATAATCCTTTTACCGAAACTTCTACGGGAACCAGTTCCTCCTTGCGATCACTAATGTCCGTCCTTTTTAATTTGAATTGTATGTTGGAATACATTCCCCCTACACATCCAATGATTATCGTTTGCGCATCCATGCAATCAAGATTAATTAGAAAGTCAGCATCCAATATCTCCTTTTCTATTTGGAATGCGCCGACGAGGCCACCCTCTTCATTGACTGTAAATAATAATTTTATATCTATTTCGGAAAATTTTAATTTTCCCTCGTGGATTAACTTCATAAGTGCCAAGGAATACGCCAATCCCACGCCGTTGTCCGCACCTAACGATGTTCCATCAGCAGTAACCCATTTCGAGCCCTCCTTTTCGATGATCTCTAATTTAAGAGGGTCCTTCCTAAAATCGTGGTTTGAACTTGAATTTTTCTCACAAACCATATCAAAATGGCTCTGTAATATGACCTTTTTATTTTCTTTATTACTCTCTGTAAATAATTTAACAATTAAGTTTCCTACATCATCTATTTCTGTACGAAAATCAAACTCTTCTGCCTGCTCTTTTATATACCTTCGTATTTTTTCTTCATCATTGGAGCACCGTGGAATTGCCGAAATTTTTTGAAAGTAGTCCCAAAATTCGATAGGTTTGCTTAACTCTGTTATATCTATCATATTTATCTGTATTCTATTATCCTTTATTTTTGTAAATGCTTTCCTCACTTAATATTTTACTAAAAAGAGAATGGGAAATTAGACTCTCTCTTTATCAATTAAAATAAGGTATAAAAAATCTATTAATTTTTTTATAAAGAACTTATTAT
>CAZDJH010000420.1:0-3864 GCA_964505645.1 uncultured archaeon
CGTCAATTCTTATTACTCTTTTACCTATTTTCTGTGCCTTATAGGTTAAGAATTTGTTAGGAGGATTTCCCTGCCACAATAATCTCTATTCTATCAAATACTCCTTCTTCAGTTCGAATTTCAACAGTTAACATTTGACCCACTTCGAAAGCGCTTAGCGCTGTATCATTTACATTAAATGAAAGAATCGCGGTATCTTGAATTCCTAATTGAGCAGTGCCTTGAATGATATTAAGATTTAATGGGATAGTTTTATTTATTAAGAGGGTATTAGGATCTGTTATATTAAGGTTCATTGTCTGATTTCCGACATTCTTAACCAGAATAGAGCCATCTGTCGTATTATAAATGGTACTGGTATTGAAGCCTTTAACTCGTTTAATAGATTCTATATCAGCGCTATTATTTATTGTATAGAGATACCCGATATCAGAAGCAACCGTATTACCATCATAAGAACCGGTAATATTTACCCCAAGTTCATCATTTACTCCAAATATTCCCGAAGATACATTAATTTCAACTATTTTCTCTTGGTCGACATTTATAAAATAACTTCCGTCTGCGGGTGCCCATGAGATTTGCGAATGATCAATTTTAGATTGGTTTTCATCAAGTATATCCAAATTATTTAGTACCGTCTTTACATCTCCGGAATTTTTCACCTTAAGATGAATGAAGGTTCCCCCGGCATCGCTGTAAGCATATGAATTACTTAAGTCAATGGGAATATGATTTCTAGACCATCCATCCGGATTGGTAGATAGTTCTGGGGATACAATTCTCTCATATGGCAATATGGATAAATCAAAATCATAATTTTCTTCCTTTATATCCGCACTAAGGAGCGTTGCATCCGTGATGTTATTACCTGTTGTGGCTCCAATTTCATGAAATGAGCCAATCGGAGAAAAAGATATAGGTGAGTTAGATAATTTCACATACGCCGACTGACCTGATTCTAGAACCCTACTCCCCCTTAAATATTCAATATCATCAACATTAAAACTTGTTTCCGTGGAATTTACATAGAACCCATCATTATTAAGGAGTGTTCCGCAATTTCCAGTATTTTTTACGGTAAGGTATATATTATCAATACCAGTAGTTTCACTATGGACAACTTGGCTTTCCTCTCGCAAAATTTTAATTTCTTCTTGTGCTTGTTTGACAAAGAAATTGCTGGTGGTGTTGGAAAAAGTATAGTCGCCACTTTGACCCGAAACATTTATCTTGACAGTATCTCCTTCGCTAAATAGCGTTCCTTGGGATGTGGTATCTATTAAAATGGTATCTTGCTCTCCAACCGATAAAATATTATCATCATTGGAATTTGCCATCTCAAAGGAATATTCCTCGCCGTTGATGTAAGAGTTCTTTATAGTTATATCATGACTTCCGGTATTTTCAATATGACATACACCGTATCCATTATCATATACTTTTGGAGTTTGTAAAGTAAAACTGGTTTCCAAAGCGGTGTAATCAACTTTATATAACCTGACTAATTTGTTTGGAGAATCGTGTGCTGGAGAGAATACATTTGAAACATATTCAATTGGGGTATAAACATCATATCCTTGTCCAGTAGATGTTGTTGGTATATATTCAACGTACTTTTTCCCCTCATCGCTTTCCGTGTTCATAGTATTAATCAAATTCTTATAGAGGAAATGATTGGCCCACATTTCTGCATTTGTAACTGGTAGACCTTGGAGCATTAATCTCGCCAATTGGGACTGGAACCAGTTCTCTTTATACTTTCCATTGGTACCGTTGACATACTCACCTTCAGAAAATACGGAATTTGACTTCCAGTTAGATTCTTCAAGACCCATTTCCACGTAATCAGCGTAGAAATCGTTGCATATACGGAGCATCCACTGCCACTTTCCTTCATCTCCTCCAAGACCATCGTAGAAAAATCCGAAGTAGACAAGGATATATTCCGCCCCCAGCTCCTTAAGTACCTTTGCGCTATAAATTTCATTTGTTTGCATAAAAGACATTCCTACCATACCATCAACTTTCACATTATAGTTCCCGTTATCACACACCGTCGTCATATTTCCCAGAGGGGTAAGCCAATACCCGTAATCCCACCAACTAATCACGACGGTGTCACCGTCCAAATTCGTCCTCATCCAGTTTAGAGATTCCATCCAATCATTTAAAGTACCTCCCGGTTGTAATTGGCTGTATGAATATTGAGTTACAGCCACATCGGTCGTATGAGTCACTTGGGCCGTACATAAAAGTCCAACCACAATAAATACACTAAAAATTTCTGGATTGCCCATCATTGATTTCTTCCGTGACAACCTTTTCCTTTTTCGACTAAAGCCTACTTTTTTTTGCCTCAAATAGCTTCCGAATACTTTTAGTACATTTACTAAACCATAGGACCCCACTAAGGCCGCTGCGGGAGCAAACACCAGTACAATCCTTACCATACTTCCTACGAAATAAAAGAGTAGTAAAACGAATATGATTAAGAATACATCTACAGAATTATATCTTTTTATACAGAAATAAATACCTAAAGGGATAAGCATGAGCGGGATAAGGGTATTATAATAAATTATACTCCATGAACTGGGCATGTGTTCTGCGACAGAGGCTAGAAAACTAAGATTTTCCCTTATTAAGGGGTTTAGGATCGTTTGAAATTTTGAGCCAAACCCCAATGGGATCAATTCTGGAAATGAATACACAATTATCGCAAAAACAACTAAGGCGGGGATCAAAAACCACTTAAAGAAGGTCATAAACTTCTCATAAAAGTCAGTATAATATTGCTTGTTTTGATAAAAGAGATGATAGATGACTAGAAGAACCGTAAAAAGCATCATTCCCCCAATATCTACAGAAATTAAGAAATCTGAAAAAGTGTAGCGATATTTTAAAGCCGAAATGAGTAAACCAGTGCCTTGAACTCCTGAATAGGCTATTAATACGTTTTTATTATACTTATTTAGAAGGATTAATAAAAAGCAAACAATAGGTATTATGTAAATTACAAATTCAGCCCCCCCCCAACTTAAGGTTAAATAACCTAAAAATATACCCCCAATTACGGAGTGGGACAGTTTGCCCGATTTGAGTGCCTTTACAAAGAAAAGAAAGACCATCAAGATTGCAAATACTCCAATTGTTTCGTTATCAAAAAAACCCGCTACTGTCCTTTGGATATGCCCTGGACTTAAAGCCAAGAAGAATGCTGCAAATAATCCACATTTTTCATCTAATACTTCTCTTCCAAGGAAAAACATAGCTAAAATAGTTAATCCTCCCATAAAAGCGGGAAAGAAAAAGCATACTTCATAGAGGGAGATTGGCACACCAAAAAAGTTTAAAATCTTAAATAGGGCGGTGGAAGTAAATATCAATCCAGGATATAAGGTGGATCGAGTAATCCCCCCCGTATAATTCCAGCTTTTTAGGTCTCGCCAAGTAAAATATTCATAGAAGGTGTGCTCAGAAAGATACCGTGAGTTATAAAATTGGATCCAAGGATCAAAAGCTTTGATTAGATAATTTCCCCTTATTATTGGAACTACCCTTATTGCAACAGCTAGTGCTATAATCAATATTAGAGCAACATAGAAAATAATATTGCTTTTCTTTATCTTTACGTTCGCTTGTATCCTTGCTGAAGTGTCCTTGAGTTTTTTAACAACTGACATAAAAAATAGGTCCGAAGCCTTTATACATCAAAAACTATGTATTTATTAATTTCTTATAGTGTTAATTTTTTAAAATAATTTATTAATTTCTTGCAAATGAAATTTTAGTATTATTGTATTAACTAAGATTTTTATCTCTTTAAAACCTTTTTTTATAACAAAATTACTTTATAGCATA
>CAZDJH010000421.1:0-3854 GCA_964505645.1 uncultured archaeon
ATTAGTAAGAATTAAATTTTTCTTAGTATATGAAAAAAGTGAGGTTTTTAATCAAGATAACAAAACTTACGATCTTGCGTTATCGCTAAAGCTTACAAACATCAATGCGTAATACTTGGAGACTTTTTCCGTAAATATGAAGGTATCGGTTAAAGATTCGCTAAAGTCAATAAAATTAACGTGGTGTTAAAATGGAATAGAATCTTCCAAATCTTTATGATAGAAAAGAACCTAATAATGATTTGGTTTTTTAGTATAGATATTGCTCAAATTAACTCTAAAGAGATCTTGGCAAGCAATTTAAAGAAAAGTGTATTTTAGTATAATATAAATTGAATGAATGGTGGCAGATATTAGAAGTAATTCCAAACCTATAAGATATGGCTTAGTTGGCTACGGAATAAATGCTTTAGGACATAAAACGGAATTGGAAGATCACCCCTTGTTGCAAGGGCGGGCAAAATTAATTGCGGGGTATGATCCGGATCCTAATCCCAAGCAACACTTAGAAAAGATCGAGGGGGTTAAAGTTGCTAAATCATTTGAGGATTTATTAGACACTCGAGGACTTGAAGCCGTTTTGATCTGTAGTCCCCCCCAATTCCATGCTGAACAGGCGATTGCGGCACTCGAATCGGGTTTACATGTATATTCGGAAATCCCAATGGCCTTAAAAGAAAAAAATATCGAAAAACTTATCGCCGCTGAGGAAAGTTCGGGAAAAACGTATCAGTTAGGTGAAAATTATTGCTTTTATGCTGAAGTCTTATATGCAGGACACTTAACCTGTTCTGGAAAAATAGGTCCCCCGGTGTATGCAGAGTCAGAATATTTACACGACATTACTTATAGATGGAGGAAAAATGGTAAAGGGGATGTGGAGACTCCACGAGCCGAGTCTTGGTATCAATTATTCGATCCCTTGATGTATGCACATTCGATTGGACCCGCTCAAGTTGCCCTGGGGGGGATTGAAACTCCGATGCCGTTCGTAGAAGTAGTAAGTTATGCCAATGATATCGGAGGATATAAGGGAGAACCAATATGTAAGCCAGCCAAGGCGTTCCAAGTAGGTCTTTTCCGCACGGAAACAGAATCGATTGCCAAATGCGCGAATGCGTATATCTTTGCTCGGGAACCAACGCGCATAATAATTCAAATCATCGGGAGGACAGGAACCTATGAATGCTATGAAATAGGCAAGCCAGGGCGTTTATTTATAGCGAAAGGCCATAAAATATCCCGGAGCAAACATCGGAGGGGAAAAGCGAGAGTAATAGATAACCAAAAGCTTTCTGAAGTAATTCCCCCTGTAGCGGGCCTTTATTATGGAGCCCAAGCTCGAATCGTAGACAATTGGCTCAGTTCGATAGAAAATAATACTAAGCCCTTATTAAATACAAGAATCGGGGGTAATATGTGTATGGCGGGAATTGCTGCTTCAAAATCCGCTCGTTCTGGTGGGGCAACCCAGAAAATAATGACTTTCGTATCATAAATATATACATAAAATCTTAATAACCTTGAAGATTCTACAAACATAACTATGGAACAGAAAAAATTAGTCTTAATAGGGCTTCCGAAAACCGGAAAAACCACCATTTCCCAAGTTATATTTAAAGGTAAAAGTCCAACGAACTTGCTGAATGAGTCCTTAAAACCCACTAAGGGATTAGATACTTCAAGGCATAATTGGTTGGACCTTGACTTATTTCTGTTTGATACAGCGGGTCAAAATTATCAAAAAATTTTTAGCGATAAGACCAGACAAGGAAAAATCTTGGGTGGTTCGACCTATATAATTTATTTAATCGACTTCTCCTCATGGTCTAAAAAGGAAACGCAAGAAAAAATGTTGAAAGATATCGATTCTTTAGAGGCACTTATATCCGAAGCGGGGTTTGATACCGAATTTTTAATATTCTTTCACAAAATTGACCTTATCGATGATGAGGAACGGGATTCTTATATTAAAAACGTAAGAAAAACTTTAGAAAGTAAAGGCCTTAAGATTTTTTTCACTAGCATTCATCCCAATCACATCTATTCGTTATATACCTCTTTCTATGAGATTTTAAGCTGTTTTTCTCATAAACGTACGGTGATAAAGGAGATTTTGGATAAGAATGTAGAAGGGCTATCAAAATCGATGCTTTTCGTCACGAATGATAAAAATTGTATCGTGGGGCAAGCCATGACCCCCGATTTTGATATCGAAAGTGTGGAAGCCACCTACAATTTGGCTGCTCAATTGAACTTAACTCTGGAAAGAATTAAATCCAATGATAAGATAAACCACTTAATATTACAGACGATTAATGATTTAAATATTATTATGAATTACTTAGATCTCCTAGAAGAAGACGTGAAAAATTTAATATGTATTTCGGAGACGCTAACTAGTAATAGGTTGATATGGAAAGCAGGCGAGACGGTCACTCAATTACGAAAAGCGCTAATTTCGAGATAAAATTGTCTTTCCCATGAATTGCTCCAATTTAAATCTTTGAAAGAAATCCCACCACATCAGAAGGATCTCGGAAATAAGAGAGTATTTCATCGCCAAATTTGGACTTTAATTTCATAAGTGTTTCTACATCTTCGTGCTTTTCTCCCATAAAGGTTTTAATAAAACTATTTTTCACCTTTATCAGAATATTCTGTCCTCTCTTTTGGTTTACCTTTTGCGTACATCGCAAAATAAATCGGTAATTTGAAATCTGATCATTTAAAATATAGACACGATTCTTACCAATTTCTATTCTATGGATATCGCCTCCACCCAATTCATTCGCAAACTTCTGTAAAGAAATTATAATACGAGATAGAATGGCCTCATCGATATTTTCAGAACCCTGGGAGTATAACTCCTGTTCGAAAAATACCTCTGCTTGATCATCAATTACATATACGCCCAAAATATCTCTCATTTTAATTCTCCTTTATTCTTATATCCATAAACTAAACCATAGTTTTTTCAAAAGAGGCAAATATACATGTCTTAAAGATATCATAGTCAACATCCGAAGGAAAGATTTGTTGGATCTTCACTATTAGCCCTTCATAAATGTGCTCATCGATATTTACAAATTTCTTGATATCTGTGATGTAGGGATCATATTTATGCAAGAAAATAGAAAAGTCAATAGGGACTGATTCTTTTTTGACATGCTCAACAATTTTTGTTAAATAATCCAATGATTCCTCGTATCGTTCAAACGCTTGCACATCTATTACATATATAATTTTCTCTGTCTTTGCTAAATACCTCGAGAAGTCTCCCAAATAATCTTTTCTGAACTTACCTTGACCTCCAAAATCGAAGATTGAAATATTACCCCTGGGTGTAGTGAAATTCTGCACATTTATCTTCCTAGTGGGCTTTAAACTAAGATATGACAAGAGATTTCTCTTCTTTCGAAATATTAAACAAATAGACGTCTTACCCGCGTTGTCCAAGCCTAGCATTAGCACTTTTTTTGTATTTATATAGTTTTCCCTCTTCATTATTATAAATAATTACATCTTAAGTTTATAACTTTTATTTATAATTTATATATTAACTTTTATTTTTTGTTAGTAAGATTGGATAGTTCCCGGAAGTGCTCTGCTTGGTGGGGGGAATAGATAGGAAGCCCCAGCCATATCGGTTTCGCTTGTTGGAATATATAGTTCATGCTCGCTTTTGAAGCGTCCGAGTGGTTCACCAGATAATCCGAGCTCTGCGGATGGGCTTTTCGCTCCACGATGTATTTATAAAACAAGATCATGGAATAGAATTACAATTTTGGGCATACTAGGGTTCGCGGTATAAAGAACGTGAAGATCGAGATGAGTTTAACGTTTAGTGCGTG
>CAZDJH010000422.1:0-3848 GCA_964505645.1 uncultured archaeon
GACGAGGTTATTATTAAAGCATATAAAGCGCTCATTGATAACTATTATCCCGAAGATAGGGTGGTATTAAGTACCTTTGAAACAGAAATGCGCTATGCGGGTCCAAAGGAGGCCGTCTTTCATGCGATCGCCAGGAAGAATTTTGGATGTGACCGCATCATTATCGGGAGAGACCACGCTGGGGTAGGTGATTTCTACGGTCCCTATGAGGCCCATGAAATTTTTAAGCATTTTCCTGAATTAGGAATCGAACCATTATTTTTTAGGTCCTTTTCGCGATGTATGATATGCAATTCGGTCGTAAATGATAAGATCTGTCCACATAGCCTAGAGGATCACGTATTTTTCAGCGGAACAAATATACGGAAGCTTATTAGGTCAGGGAAAAAGCCTAATCCAGATGTTATGCGCCCACAAGTTGCAGAAGTGATTTTAAAGTACCAGAATCCTTTCTGCTGAATTAAATTATAACTAATAAATTATTAAAAATAAAAAAGAATTAAAATCTATTATAATGAAAAGGGAACAAAAAGGATTTACACTATGGTTCACTGGACTACCATGTTCTGGAAAGACCACGATTGCTGATGCATTAGCAGAGGATTTGAAATCAAGAAAAATGAAAGTAGAACGACTAGACGGTGATATTGTGCGTAAAAGTCTCACCCGTGACTTGGGGTTTTCTAAAGAAGATAGAGCAATGAACATCGAGCGAGTGACCTTTGTTGCTAAATTACTCACTCGTAATGGTGTCGCAGTATTATGTACTTTTGTTTCACCATATAATTCCATTCGAAGAAAATCACGCGAAGAAATTGGAGAATACATCTTAATCTACGTAAAAGCATCCCCAGAAGCATGTGCGGAAAGAGACGTAAAAGGAATGTGGGCAAAGGCAAAAGCAGGAGAAATAGAAAACTTCACGGGATATGATGACCCCTTCGAGGAACCCGATAATGCGCAGATAATTGTAGATACTGAAAAGGAAACGGTTGATGAAAGTAAGCAAAAAATTTTAGATTGGTTAGATTTTCACCATTATTTACCGTAAGTAAAATCAGTAAAGTAAATCAAATCTTCCATTTTTTTCATAATCATTCTTAATAACTCATATTAAGGCGTAGATACAACTTTTTCTTCACACTCTATTAATTTTTTATATATTTTTCTGCTCCCTCTGAATGAAAGTAGCACCGTTTTCCATAATATAATATTTATTTATATTTCTTTTCCGTGTAGGCTTTATCTCCATAAAGTTCAGCAATTTCTGGAAGTGTTCTGTAGCGGCTTATGTATAAATTCTACTAAGGCTCTTACTTGAGCTTCTTAAGAAGTAGGATTTTAACTATGACACAATGGCGAATTTATGATCTTTTCAATGTTCAATTATTACCTCAAATAGTTATCTAAATTCGTCATGAAAGGAATAAAAATCTAAAAAGGAGATGTTTAAAAATGGATCAAATACTAAAATCTTTTTAATACATTTTTATATCTGAAAGCGTATTCAAAGTTTTATCATAATGCTTTTTTCAAAAGATTAATTTGTAGTGAAAAATTACCAAAGCAAAATTATAATAATACCTCATATAAAGGAATTACAAGGTCCCAATTTTTAGGATGGCGCAGAAAATAATTGAAACATATGATTTAACAAAAATATATCCGTTGAAGGAAAAAAAGAAACCAATAAGGGCTCTTGATAACGTGAATATTTCTGTAGAGAAGGGTGAGATTTTTGGATTATTGGGTCCAAATGGGGCTGGAAAAACAACCCTTATTTCAATTCTTACAACCTTAAGGTCTCCCACTTCGGGCTATGCCACAATAGGGGGATATAATATCCTAAAAGAACCGCGAAAAGCAAAATCAAAAGTTTCCTTAATGTTAGAGAGTGATATGCTCTATTATCGTATTACAGGATATGATAATTTAAAATTTTTCTGTAAGATTTACAATGTTTCAAATTATAAAGAGAAGATCAACGCAATTGCGAAAAAGTTTCAGTTAGACAAATGGCTAAACGAATATGTAGAAAACTTCTCTAGCGGAATGAAAATGAAATTGGCACTTTGTAGAACCTTATTATTGGAACGAGATATTTTATTTTTAGATGAACCAACTTTAGGATTGGACGTAAAATCGATTTCTTTCGTCGTAAATATTCTAAAAGACCTAAGCAATACGATTTTCATAACTAGCCATGATATGAATGTGGTTGAAAAATTATGTAATAGAGTAGCTTTTATTAAAAATGGAAAAATCATAAACGTTTTAAAGACTTCTGAAATAGATAACCTACTAAAAACTGATCTAACAATATATATTGAAGTAAGGAAAGAACAAAAAGCACATTTAATTGAAATTTTAAAAGAGCAACCATTTGTAACGCTAATCGATTCAAAGGATATTGGGATCTCTCTTAATCTAAAAAATCGTAAATTTTATTCGAATTTACTATCAATATTAAATAGCTATGAAATCTTAAAAATTCGTGAAGAAAAACAATCACTAGAAGATTTATTTCTAAAAATTATCTAAAAAAAGTGGAATGTAATATGAAAAACAAACGATTTAACCCAATAAAAGATACTATTAAACATAATATATCCCAAATTCTTGCGATTACTGAGAAAAATATTAAGTTAAATATAAGATTTAAATACCATTTTATTATGAGATTTATTGATCCTATTATTTCTATCATTATGCCCCTCATAATATTCAATAAGTTATTTGACTTTAACCAATCTTTTGGCCCTTGGACCCCAGAGACCTATGGAATTTTTCTCTTAAGTACATATAATTTACAATTATTAGTACAACTAATTGGGCAATTTCCTGGAAGATTATCACAAGAAAAGTTCTGGAAAACGCTACCAGCCCTTATGATTGCTCCATTTAACCGTTTTGATTTGTTAATTGGAATTTTTCTATCCCACCTTATTTTAATATCAATTCCATTTACTATATTTTTTCTTATTGCTTTAATTCTTTATCCCATTTCGATATTTACTATTATATTCATTTTATTGATATATTTGCTTATAGCATTCATTTTTAGCGGTATTGGTTTATTAGAAGGAGCATTTGCCGTCTCAAAAGAAAATATCTGGAGGTTTATTAGTTTTATTTTGAAATTTGTCTTTTGGGCGAGTTGTATAAGTTATCCCTTTGATTTATACCCGAAAATAATTCAAGATGTGATTTCTCTCAATCCTCTCTATTATATTTTCACATTTCTAAGAATGGCATGGATTCAAAACAACTTCCTTATAACAATAATCTACTATTGGTTTCACTTTTTAGTTATATTTGGGACAGCCATAATCCTTCCTATTTTAGCTGTAGTTATATTCAATAAAGTATTTAGAAAATACGGAATAGTGGGATATTAATTTATATATCTTTTAGATTTTAGATTTTAGATCTCTTATTCACTTGTGAAAGGGTAGATTGTTAAATTAGTTCCCCAAAATCATTTTCTTTATTGAAAATAACTTTAGGGTCTTTTTAAAAATAACTTCCTTGTATATAATATTAGTTTTTCTTTCTCAATTTTCCAAAACTTTAATTCCTCATTCTCCAAAACGCTCACGGGGTTTATTGGGCTTTATTCTCCTTAGGGAACTTGAAGGGTTCTCAATAAATTGAAAGAGTGGTCCCCTCTTCTATATCGCCCCAGAACACTTAAATAATATATTCTAAGTTGGGAAATCTATTTTCGAACAAACACTTAGGAAAACCAACAAAAAATTAATAGAAAGAATTAATTTTTTAAAAAATAGAGATTTATTGAACTTCCTAACCTATATGATGTCATCAATAAATATTATTAATGATTGTCC
>CAZDJH010000423.1:0-3847 GCA_964505645.1 uncultured archaeon
CATGGAGGATTTGAAGAATTAAAAAATATCTCAAATTATAACGGTGTTAAAGTATTTATAGATGAAGAGATGCTAAAAATGTGGGATAATAACCATAAATTAACGATTGATGGCAAAGAACATAAGCTTTATGGTAATGATTTTGCTCGATTAACCTTAGTTAAAAATTAACTAAACAAAAATGACCTAATCTTAAAAATTATAGAAGATTAGGGATTCCCTGGGTTGCGCCCAGTTAAAGGGTTTAAAAATGTGAAAACTCACATTTTATACTTCTTTTTTTTTTGAACTATTACTGAAGAAGCCGTTCTCATTAAATAACCCTCTAAGTCTTTTTATTTTTAATATATGGCAATTTTCCACCAGCTATTAATATTTTTTGAGCTCTCTCGTTTAAATTGTGAGTAGTTATAAACTCTAAACTTTTCTCGGTGATATTGACAGTTATCTTCCCCGTTTTAAAAGTGCTCAAATCAATTACTAATGTATCTCCCTTTTCAATTTGCTCATAATCATCGGGATTTTGAAAGGTGAGCGGCACGATTCCGAAATTCACTAAATTATCTAAATGAATCCTCGCGAAGGATTTCGCAATAACGGCTTTAATTCCTAAATATTTGGGTGCAAGAGCGGCGTGTTCACGGCTGGAACCTTGTCCATAATTTTCTCCTCCAACTATAAAACCCCCTTTGGATTTTAAAGCCCGATTCGAAAAAGAGGGGTCAACCACATTGAAAACATATTCACTTATTGCTGGGATATTACTCCGCAATGGTAAAATCTTGGCTCCCGCAGGCATAATATGATCTGTTGTTATATTATCTCCGACTTTAAGCAAAATATCCCCCTTCAGTATTTCATCTATTCTTTCAAAGGAAGGAAGGGGCTTGATATTTGGACCTCTTATAATTTGTACATCTTTTTTACCTTCTGAAGGGAAAATAATCATATTATTGTTAATTATGAAACGGTCGGGCATCGTAATTTCAATTGAATCCTCAAACTTACGGGGATCGGAAATAGTTCCATTAATCGCCGAAATTGCGGCAGTTTCGGGGCTACCTAAATAGATCTCAGCACTTTCAGTTCCAGAACGACCCAAAAAATTTCTGTTGAATGTCCTTAAGGTTTTTGCTCCTGAGGTGGGAGCTTGACCCATCCCGATGCAAGGTCCACATGCATTCTCCAGAATGCGCGCTCCAGCTTCGATTAAATAAGCCATTTCTCCAGATTTAATTAAATGGGCAACCACTTGTCGGGATCCCGGTGAAATTGTAAGGCTGATATGATTATCTACCGAATGATCTTTGAGCATATTTGCGACCATTTTAAGGTCCCGCAAACTAGAGTTTGTGCAGCTTCCTATGCAGACTTGATCTATGGGAGTCCCTTCAAGCTGATTTACAGTGACAACGTCACCGGGACTATGCGGGAGAGCAATAAGGGGTTCTACCGTATTGAGATTGATTTCAATAGTTTCATCATATCTCGCGCTCACATCTGGTTCTGCCGCCACCCAATCATCTTCTCGAGATTGCGCTACCAAAAACGCTCTGGTAATCTCGTCCGAGGGAAAGATTGAGCTAGTTGCTCCAGTTTCAGTCCCCATATTAGTTATCGTGGCCCTCTCCGGGACGGACAAAGTCTTAACCCCCGGTCCAGTATATTCCAGCACCTTATTTACCGCACCTTTTACGTCAATTCTCCTTAATAATTCTAGGATAATATCTTTCGCGGAAACAAATTTTGGTAATTCACCCTCAAGACATACATTTATAACTTCTGGCGTCTTTAAATAAAAAGGTTCCCCTGCCATTGCCGCTGCAACGTCCAGTCCACCCGCCCCTATCGCGAGCATGCCGATTCCTCCGCATGTGGGGGTGTGGCTATCGCTCCCTAATAAAGTTTTTCTGGGTTGTGAAAATCGTTCTAAGTGCAGTTGATGGCAAATTCCATTCCCTGGTCGTGAAAAGTAGAGCCCATATTTGGCTGCAATGCTCTGCAAATAGCGATGGTCGTCTGCATTTCGAAAGTCTGATTGTAACGTGTTATGGTCAACGTAACTCACCGATAAATCGGTTTTCACGCGCGATACCCCCATTTCCTCGAATTGAAGGTAAGCCATCGTGCCCGTTGCATCTTGAGTTAATGTTTGGTCTATTTTTATTCCAATATTCTTTCCCTTTCGGAGTTCTCCATCGACTAGATGCACCTCCAATATCTGTTCCGTTAAAGTTCCGTTCATCTTTTTTGAATTACTATTTAATTGCTTAATTAATTTAAAATAGGAAAAAATAAAAGATTTATAAATCTAATTCACCTTATAAAATTTAATTTGAATGCATATATATAAAAATAGAAAATTAATGAAAAAATGAAGTCCTTAAACATTATTTCCTCTACTGATATAATCGGTGTGTTTGGAGGTGGATTCTATGGTTAGAGTGGCAAGGATCTTTCGTTGGACAGTCCGAATTATTGTGTTATTCCTCACAACTACGATGTCGATCGTGTCCTTATTGGGCGGTTTATCGGCGGTGACTTTTTTTTCCACTCCAAATAATATTCTGATTCCAGCGGGACCGATAACAGATCATGATCTAAATATTAACTCCACTGCTCCCTATATTGCTATTCCTTTTAATATTACAAATACCGGATATTTCGATATGACCGGATTTTATGTTGAATTTAGAATTACAATGTTTAACGATACAGACAACACAGTATTACACCATGGGAGCGAGACCTACGGTACGATACCTCACGGCCAGACGCTTTCTGACAGTTATAATGCTACTGATTTAGGTGCGATGCTTCTTGATCTTAACGCAGAAGTTGCCATGAATATCACGGTTTCGGCCAGATATTCGCTTGATTTGCTCTATATAGAAGTGAATCTTGTTAATTTAAATGTAACAGAATTACTTGGGGGGTTATAATAAAATGGGCGCAGGAAAAAATATGCTTAAGGGTGTTGTATTTATGTTGGGGTATGTGGGATTCACCCTCGTTGTACCTCTTCTTACATTTACGTTCATAAGAGACCTTTCGATTTCTGGAGTAGACGTAACCCTAACCCAAACGAGCTATGATAATATTATCTTTAACATCGTCGCGTTTGGATTACTTATCAGCGGATGCGCATTCTTTACCTATTCATCTCCCAAACAGTCGGTCAGAAAGGGCTTTTTCGCCCTTATTCAGATCCTTATAAATTGCCTATATCTGTGGTCTTATAAGTTCAGCGGAGCAACAGACATAGAGTTTAATATAGTAGCCCTGAGCGGAAACGTTATTTTAGATTTGCAGCAAATGATACTCGTGTATATGGGTATTTATAGCTTGACGATTGCCATTAAAGTGTTTGATCTCGCCGATTTTGTCATTCATCGTAAAAAAATTAGCGCTAAGAGGAGGGAAGCCTAATGATGGTCTTTATGTTAGATATTTTTCAAACACTGGCCGATATTGTGGGGGCGATTGTTGCGATTTTGCAACCCATAGTGACGCCAATTGGAGATTTAATGATCCTTTGGATTGAGTGGGCACTGCAGTGGTTTCCTACCAACAGTTGGCTAGTGTATATTATCGTATTTTCGGTATTTATAATAGCAGGGATCATTGTAAATTGTATATGGCCGGGAGATAAACCACGTGAACAAGAGACAGAAATAGATACAACGACTATAACATCCAAAAATGAGCAAGAGGATTTCACTCTTGAAAGTTCCTTAAAGGACCAAGACCAGAAAAATGATGATTCCTTAAATTTCCCCGATTAAGAGGATATAGATTTAGATTAAAATAAAAAGCAAATAATAAATAGTTTTTTTTATTCTTCTTC
>CAZDJH010000424.1:0-3804 GCA_964505645.1 uncultured archaeon
AATGAATAGAGTCTTAGATGAGATAATAAAACCCGCATTAATTAAATTTAATATCCGCGCTATAAGAGCTGATGAGATATTAATACCCGGAGATAGCAAAGATCATATGATTGAAGCGATTCAAGATTGTAATTTTTCAATAGCGATCATATCATATAAAAATTTAAATGTATATTATGAGATTGGGCTAATCCACGGTATTGAAAAACCAATAATATTTTTATCTAATACAGATGATATTGTATTTGATTTGTACACAATGGATAGAATTCATTATATCCTTGAAAATGCTGAACATGAACAGACAATTGAAAAACTAGAAAAAGAGATAAAACACATCAAGGAAAATAATTGGAAATCTATCTAAATCTACTTTAAGGAAAAAAGAATTGCAAGATCTTTTTTATTAATCGGGAGGAAACTGGATTGTGTTAAGATTTTTTTAATAAAGCTAAGATAGTTCAAGAAAAAATAATTTGGATGAGGATACCTAAAATTAACTCGCATACATATTCCTTCAAAAACTCACTTTTTATGAATTTTTTAATGTCATGGTCATTATTTATAATCGTTTTATATAACCTTACTCGAGTTTTTTGAGAGTCATCCTTAATATGTTCTCTCCAGAGGGGTTGCTCCTTAATTAATTTCACTTCTTCCCCCCCGCTATCCTTAAAGATTCCTACTTTTGCTCCGAGAGCTATCGCAATTTTAAATTCTAAAGAAGAATAAAAACCTCCACTTATTGCCAAGAATTTAATATGATTGGGATCAATATTAGACGTTAAAATGTCAAACCAATATTGATAGATCGATGTTAAATTCCAAAAATTTATTTTTTCCTTTGCCAGTAAGTTTTTTTCATAAAATGAGATTTGAGAATGAAGTTTTTCATAAAGATGTAATATTAAATCGTTTAAACTGTACTGGTATGAGCCGAATATTATACAGCCTTGAAAGTCGTCCAATGCACTTATGAGATTTTGCTTTAAATTAGCATAATAATTAGGAACCTCAAAGGTGGTGGTACCCCCACTTATCACTAGGGTTGGATGGTACAATATACGCTCTTCTGACTCTGTCAAATTATAATCCTTTAATTTACTCAAAACATCTTTAAATTCCTCTTTTTTATGGAGACTATTTCGCTTCATGTAGAAAGCTAAGGCGAGCAAAAGCAAAATGATGACGTGGCTTTTGTCAGGCAAATAATGGGGCATATTGGGGAGTAATTCGAGGGTATTTATTGTGGTTTTTATAGTCCAAAAATTCTGGCTATATATTATTGCCAACAAGTAATAGTTGATACTTTCACAAATTTGGTTATTCAAGAAATAAATAGTTCCTAAATCGTATAAAATCCAAGCAAGAGAGTCAATATTTTGCTCAATATCCGATAGCTTTTTTTTATTTAATCTGCGGGCTTCCTCTAATTGGGATAGTCTCTTTTTAATAACCTCGTTATAGGACTGGTTTCGCAATTCATAAATTAAAACATTAAGCAAGGGATAGGTATTAACAGGATCTATTTTCATTGCCCTTCTATACCATTTAACGGCTAGGTTATGTTTCTTGGCTCTCTTATGAATCCCGGCCAATGAAGAATAGAGATCAATTACTTCAGTAGGATATAATTGTTCCATATCGTATTTTTGATTTTCAATAACTTCAATTGCTCTTTTCATATATTTTATGCCATCTTCATAATTATTAGGATATTCCTTAGTTAAACATATTGCATTATCGCGAAAAACTTTCACTTTTTCTAAGGGTGAGGCTTCATCGAAGAACTCTGCTTTTATCAAATTCTCGAACATTTGGTTAGCATGTTTCCAATACCCAACCCCCATGTAATTTTTTGCGATTTTAATACCGATGTTTATCTTTTTTTTGTAATCCTTTGTAGATAAATACTCTTTCTTTAAATTATCCTCGATTAGTCGAACTTTCTCAACTAATCGGCTAATTGGGCCATATCCAATATTAAAATCAAGGTTTCCGATTAAAATTCTTTTTAAATATTGTTGATTTGGTTTTTCTAAAATTTTTTTTATTATTTGATATTCCTTTTCAGAAGCGTTATTTGTTCGTATATTTTTTAAAATATCTGTAATTTTTTGGATTATTAGATCGTCCAAATCCATATCTTTCAGAGCAGTTTTAATCTCATTTCTCTTATCTTTCAGATCCTTTACCAGGTCTTTCCGTTCATCAAGGGGATGTTTTGGCATCGTGTTTTTACATTAATTACTCCAAATTTTTAATCTAATTTATTAATTGTTTTATAACTTAACTTCCAAAGTAAGTAAAAGTTTTCTTGGCTCAAGTTTGGACCCTTATTAAGTTCATTAGCCAAATCTAGAGAAATATACCTCGAAATGGCTGACTATCGTCTGGTCTTTTATTTCCTCAAGCTTACCTTTAATTAATTCAATTTATTAAATAAAAATCCTCAGACTGTCCAACTTTTATCCCACTAATTTTTAAGTCCCTAAGCAATTCACGTGTAGAGGTATCTAAGGATTGGGGTTCTATCCCCAAGATTTTAAGATTTTGTAGTTCTAAGAGGGAGTGTGGAAGGCTTATAAAATTGTTATTCCATATTTTTAATATTTCAAGCGATTTAAGATGCCTTATTGAATTTGGGAGGCTAGATAAATCATTGGATGTTAAATTCAGAGATTTCAGAGAGTTTAATTGAACTATTGCTTTTGGGAAATTGGTGAGTCTATTTCCCTGTAGTTCCAATACTTCGAGAGTCTTTATGCTCCCTATAGAATCTGGAATGGCTTTATCTCCTAACTCATTCCCTTCCAAATGGAATTCCTTGAGAGATAAAAGATTCTTTATCGATTTAGGGAGCTTTCTGAGGGTATTATCATATAAAGAGAGCATTTCAAGCGATCTAAGATCTCCTATCGATTCTGGAAGCGTGGAAAGGTTATTCCAACCCAAAAACAGCAACTTGAGCAATGGAAGTTTACCGATGGATTCAGGAAGGACTTTTAATCCACAGTTATATAGACCGATTCCAGAAATTCTCCTCCCTTCGACTGTAAAGCCCATCTTTGTATTCCATTCAATTTTTTTGATTTTCGATAATTTTTTTCCAACCTTTTTTTGTAACTGGGTATTTAAATCACTTAATATATACCAATCTTCAGAATCTAGCTCGTTACCATCATAATAGCAAAAAATAGAATGACTAAATAGGGAGTTAAAAATTATAAACTTCTAGCTCAGCATAAAAATTTCTATTTTTTTCTAAATATTCCTCTTCAAATAAAATAAAATTCTTATTTATAATATTACTATAAATATTAAATTCGGTATACAATCGCTCCCTTATTGCTACAAAAATGATTTTCTTAAATTCTATTGCTTTATCGAACTCTACTTCGGTAATTGATTTATTAAAGCGAGTATCTATAGTGCCATAGCTTTTATCAATTACCAAAAGAAAGTACTCGCATTCATTAATTAACTTGAAACAACTATCGAGTGATGATGGAGTATTATGATTAAATCGTTCCTTATAATATCTTGGTTCAAGATGATCACACTTATTCTCTAATTCGTCATAGATTGGTTTTATTAAATCAAACACGTCTTTAGTTCCTGCAAGAATAAATTTTTTTAACCATATAAACACTTTTTAGATAAAAATTTAGATAATTAAATCATTGGTTTTGATTTTTTTAATTACAATACAAATTACAATAATAAAAGAGTTCTTACTATTATATTAGAACTTAACTTCCAAAGTAAGTAAAAATTTTCTTGGCTCAAGTTTGGACCCTTATT
>CAZDJH010000425.1:0-3798 GCA_964505645.1 uncultured archaeon
GCGTGGGGTTTAATCGGTATAGGAAGTGTGTGCTTATCTTGGATATTATTTTTCATAGGTATTAAATATAGAGGGATTTAAAGATAAACATGTATCCTTATCCCACCTTTTTCCTATTTTTTTCTTTTAAAAAAGAATTGCTCCTTATATTATCAAAAATTTAACTAATAGATTAAAAAAATCAAGCAATCCCAAATATCTAATATCTAATACTTTTGGAATAGTTATTGATAAAAAATTTAATTATTTGTACGGCTATGAGCAATTTAGAAATAGACGTAGCTAACCGAGAGAGATATTCCTATTTTAAACTTAAATTATAAATACTAAGATTATTATATATTAAATAGAAAATACTATTATACATGAAGAGAGCCTAGTAGGTTCTTTTAGATATAATATGAAATGGATAACAAACATAATTAAAACCCTAGCGGAACAGAGAGAGGCCATGATCAATAAGGAAAAGAAAGATTCTTTGCGCCTTTTTAATCAAGCGGTGGAATATTTTGACCTTGAAGATGAAGGAAATAAAGAGGAGAATGTTTCCTCGGATAATAGAAATATCTTACGCAGTCAAATGCTTAATGAGTTGAATAACCTGAGAGACCTCCTTTTGAATAACCCAGATACAAAAATAAGTGAATTAACGGGGGAAGAACGCAAGCAATTTGAAAGCTTTTTGCAAAATTTCTCAACATGCCCCATCTGCGGGAGCTCGAATCATCTCTATAATTTAAAGAAGCTCTACTTCGATGATGATGCCCAATATATCCTGGATTTTTTACTGGAGATGATGGAATCTCGTAATACTTGGGTAGGGAATTTACGATTCCAGATAGGTATTCCGTGCTGCAGCTGCTTTAAAAAGTACTTAACATCCAAATAACTTTTTTCATTTTTCAGGTTATTTATACCTTAAACCTGAGTGTGAGTAAATCCAAAGGCATAGTCTCCCTCTAAAAGCCCGTTGTAGACCCTAATTCGGAGCGTGAGTGTCAATTATTATCTTATTTCTATGGTTCTTGGGAGGCAGTTTTAAGAGCATTTTTCTAATACTAATACAATTTCTAAATTTGACAAAATATTGTGTATTTTAAAATTTTTTTAAATATTCAACGATTTTTCCGCTTTTCGTAATTTGATAATATATATGGTTATCCTTTTCTATTGTTTTGATACAGAATGCTTTTAGCAAGTAATCTAAATTATATCTCAATGTTTCCCGCTGATTTAAGACTTCATACTCCTTTAGCTGTCCAAATAACTGATCTTCACTGAGGCCTTCCTTATTCTCTAAAATAAGTTTTAAGATTTCCCTACGAATAGGATGATTAATCGCTTTTAAGTAAGCATCATGGATATAGCGATTTGCTTCTAAAGATTCTTCATAATCTTCAAATCGTTTATCTTTCTTAAATTCATAATTATCCGGCATTCTTTTATCACCATTGATCTTCTAAACTGAAAGTTGATATGCTCATTTTGAGGGTTTAATAACGTATAAGGGCCACTTTTTTAGAATTCCTTTGGGATAAACTCCTTTTCGGACCTTTTCTACAACTTTTTCTCGAGGTGCTAAAAAATCTACTAATTCTTCGCTTAATACCTTAATCTCTATATGATTATCATTAATAGCCGCCTTAAGGGATGGCTCATCTGACCACGCCCTAAATAGAGATGCAATTTTACCCCCCGAGCTGCATATTTCTTTTTCCGCCGGTACAAATAACGTCCATGATCCTTCCGCTTCTTTATTTAATACTAGAGAGCTATAAGGCAGCGAACATTCCTTTTTGAGGTAATTTAAGACAGAACGGGAGCTTTCTATATCAAACTTTTCGAAAGTAAAGAAATCTCCCGTTAAAATTTTTGGTCGAGATGATGTTTGAATTTTCTCGTTGATTTTTATATCATATTTTAACGTAAACTCGGCCCTTAAGATGTTCCCCCCAATCATCGGCACGTTCGCAGATGGCTCATCACCGTTCAATACCGAGATGACGTCTCCAGTATCAATGTTGATTTGCGGAGTGGCGTTGTGTAAGCGCGAAATGAGCAGTTTTCCCGTTGAGTTAGCAACTTGAGTGAGGAGCTTTTTTTGATTTCTGTATTGAAGTACAGGAAGAGTTAACGGAAATACATACATTTTATTTGCCCGAGAAACATCAAAACTTTTTAAGGGTATGCTTGAGGCGAAAGGGCCTATTTCCGAGCCCACATAGAGGTTGGTAAATCGTTCTTTTCCTTTTTCCCATTTCATGAATGCACGTATCTTTGCCCATCTTGATTCGTTTAGGGAACTGATGCTAAATATTAATATGGCATTTGACAATTTATCCGATAGACGATTTTGAATCTCTTTTGCAGCATGTTCGATTCCTTCCTGTTTAATTAATTGATACAAGTCTAAGTGTTCTATGTTTTTTGGACTTTCAGCGGTATGCAGGGACTTTTGAATCCCTGACTTCAATCTAGTAAGGTCAGCCCATTTTAAAATTGTGGCGGAAGGCGCTGAAACCACACTTACATGATCTAACTGCAGAATTTGGCTTATTACATCTAAGTTATAAGCCTTTCTATACGGATAAAGAACGTAGGATTGAGGTTTAAACATCGAAAGCACTAACCGCTGGGAAAATTCCGAGGAATAGAGTGAGGTGTATCTCGTTCCGTTATGTTCGTTCACTCCATCGAAATGCATGCGCGAAGGGACAAATATAACCGCGGACGAGTCGGAACTTAAACCGCTGGATTCGAATATTGCCCTCATCCCCGGGGCCCATAAGCGCTTTATTAACGGTTTTGACATATGGAACCACTTTAGGGCATCGGGGTTGCTGTTTGTTGTCCCAGAGGTGTGGCACAGAATGGGGGGAACGGCGAAGGAATGGACCTCAATGAATTTCTTAAATTCCACCGCAAATTGCCTCGAGTCAGTCTTCTGTGTTTTAAGACGCTCAAAAATACCTTTTTGTCTGGATAATCCAGAGTTTTTTAGAGCTTCTTCGATAAAAGCCTCCATAGAATCCAATTCCAGCCATTTTTTCCACTCGATATCTGGTGTTATTGAATAGTAACGGTTCATGAGCTTCTGCGTGGTAACGTCGAAATCGAAGGGTTTCATGGTCAATAATATGGTTTTTGCACTCAAATAGTTTGTGTTTATGATTTAAAAATTTTAAATGATTTAATCATTTTGAATATTTTTTGAGGATGAATAGGAATCCGTGCTTTTGCTCGTATTTTATTAAATTCTCTATAGAGTAGTTGTGCTATTTCTGCTGCTTTTCTATGAATTACTAAAAGAAGAGCACATTTATATTTCTATTTGGATGAATTTATTAGAAAAAAGAATTGAAGCTAATAAATATCTCATAATATTTTTCCAAGGTTAATTCAGAATTAAAATGTATTTTTAAGATAAAAACCGTAAATTTAAATACTCGATAAAAGATAGTATTATTAGTATTAATATTTTTCATAATATTAAAATTAATAATATAAAGAAAAAATTAAACATAGGGTGCTAAAGGGTATGTGTTTTTGCTGTGGTTATTGGAAGATTGAAAGTCTTAAGGAAGAAGACTTAAAAGTCGAGGCTGAACAACCTACTGAATCTATGAAGCCCCAATACGAAGAATTAGCTCAATAAATTCATCATTTTACCATCTCCCTCAAATCAATCCATCGGTTTGGAATTAATACATAATTCTAAAACTTCCCCTCTCTTTTTTTCTAATTTACTTTAACTTTATTTGCCTCATGATCGAGCTCCTATCAATAGATAGATTTGTT
>CAZDJH010000426.1:0-3780 GCA_964505645.1 uncultured archaeon
CTAAACTAAACTAAACTAAACTAAACTAAACTAAACTAAACTAAACTAAACTAAATGAGATATAGATCGAAGTTGTTTCAATATTTTTAATTCTATTCATTTATTACTTTACTTATGAAAAATGAAGAAAAGATCAAAATAGATGCGCAGATGTTAATTGCTGCCCTGCAAGACAATAGTATCGGGATGAATTATTATTTAAATTTAAAGACGGGTCAAATAGAAACGTTGATTGATGACTATTTTCCGGAGAATGAAGAAGTTGAAGCGGAAATTGAAAATAAATATGAAAATTTTGTTCAGATTTTCCCAATTCCTTCATATGTAACTTATAATATTATGGTGAAGTTTACGGAGCAGATTGAGAATGATGACGTTAAAAATCGCTTGTTCGAAGTTCTTAATGCCAGAAAACCCTTTTATAATTTTAAAGCTACGTTATGGGATTACCTTGATATAAGAACAAAATGGTTTGAATTTCGCGATAAAAAGTGGAATGCCTTAGCAAAAGAGTGGCTCATTGATCATCAAATTAATGGAGAATTGGTAAGATAATCCTTTATGTATTTTTGAATATACATCCCTTTTTAGAAGTGAAATTATCGGAATTACAAGAAGAATAAATAAAAAAAAGTAGTTAATTGCTTTGAGTTTCCACTATTTCATCCCTTGAACCGTTTCTGGAGGGTTTTTTGATGTAAGAAGAAAGCTAAGTTAAGGAAAATCAGCCCAAATACGATAAGAAATCCAAAATCCACAAGAAGCCCTATTGGTCCAAATCCGCTTGTTTTGCCGAGACCTATGTTAATCAAATCCAAAAAATATGAGAGCGGAGAGATTAAAACTACTGGATTCGGAGTTATCGGGACAAATAGGGGACTGATAAAAATTAAAGGAAATTTTATTAAAATGGTGAGTATCATTGTAGATGCCGGAGTATCCGTCGGAGGAACCGAAAGAATTAAGCTGAAAGACGAAAATGAGAAGGCAGCCAGTATAATCGCGGGAACGATGATTACTATATTCATTGAAACCCATAATCCAAAAAAGATAATTCCCAAAAGCAAGGGAACGATGGAAAATAAGCATCCAAATAGAAAGGAGCTCCATACATTTCCTAATAAAATTGTTTTGATCGAAATTGGACATGTAATCAAGCGTTCCAATGTCTTTTGCCTGGTTTCCCAAGGAAAAACTACAGGCCCTATGCTAGTTGAAGTCAGAAATAGTACCATTGCCATCAAACCTGATATAATATAAACCGGAATGATCTCTCTCCCTATTGTAAACGCCAGAAAAAGCATAATAGGGAATAATACGCCTTGTATAACGACTGGTCCTTTATTGTAGTAGATTCTTAAATCTTTTTTAGCTATGGCAAAAGAGCGTCTGATTTGCTCTAGTAGTTGTTCCAGTTTCGATTTTTCACTAAAAATGCCCTCTTCCCTAATTTTCCTCACCTCGATTTATCAATTTAACAAAGATCTCCTCTAAGGTTGGCTCGGGTGTGTCTAATTTCTTGATTTTAATATTCTTATCTTTGAGATACCCAACGATTTGTGAAATAGCTTCATTTAAATCTTTAACGATAATATGATAATAGGATTTCACTTTTTTTACCTCCTCGATTCCCCTCAGTGCGTTTAGATCAGAGTGGTCAACTGGGTCTGAGAGATAGAGGTTTATTACTTGGTACTTTTTCCCGAGTCTCCTTAAGTTCTCAAGTGTGTCCAACTGGATAATCTCCCCTTTGTTTATAATCGCTATTCTGTTACACATTTCATTCGCAACATTCATATTATGTGTGGTGAGGAAAATGGTCATTCCCTCTTTATTATATTGCTTAATTAAATTCTTGATGATGATACTGGACTGTACATCCAATCCAGAGGTTGGCTCGTCCAGAAAAAGGATTTTTGGATCACTCATTAGTGCCATACATAATAAAAGACGCTGTTTCATCCCTTTAGAGTACTTTTTGGCCAGAGCATCTTTTCTTTTGTATAATTCAAACTTTTTAAGGAGTTTTTCAGCTTTTTTTTCCCTTTCATGCTTTGAAAGGCCGTAAACTTCCCCAATAAAGGTTAGATTTTGAATTCCCGTGAGATCCATATACACATTAGCCATCTCGGGAACGTTTCCCATGATCTGTTTCACCGCAATTTGATTTTTCCATGCGTTTCTTCCATATATGGTAATATCGCCCGCCGTAGGCTTTAGTACCCCCGTTAACATCCGGATGGTGGTGGTTTTTCCAGCTCCGTTGGGGCCTAAAAAGCCGAATATTTCACCATGGCGCACTGAAAAACTAATGTCATCCACGGCTTTAATTATATCAAAGTGTTTTGAGAGATTTTTCACTTTGATTACGTTTGATTGGGACATTTATTAAAAACACCTTTTAATATTATATTTTTTTATTCTTCTTGCTCTTTTTCCTCTTCAATCTGAATATGCTTAAAAATCTCTTCTATAGGTTGCTCGCCGTGGCACTTTATAATTTGATTCAGGGAGCATCCCTTAGGGAAGTTCTTTTTGATTTCTGCTTTATCACAATTACAATCGTTAGAATGAGTTATTTTCATTTTATTATCCTCTTTAGTTAGTATTTTATATTTATATTTTATTTAAATTCTAAAGGTATTTCAGTTAAGTCATCGGCTCACTTAAATCGCTGACTTAATTAAGTGACATATTTAATTATATTTAAATATTACTTTTTTTTACTATTAAGTATAAGGATTATTATTTCTTTTAACATGACGAAAGAAATCGGTTTAGATGAGATAGAAGAATATATAAAAGCACTCCACTGCCCGATTAGATGGGATATTATAAAAGTTTTGAGAGGTAAACCAAAAACATCTAACCAGATCTTTAAATGCTTAAAACAATCACATAGTATAAAAAAAATATCCGCTCAAGGTAAGGATAAAGCCTGTAAGGGAATGTGCTTGCACGCGAATTACACCGAGCTTAAGAAACCCACACTCTATTATCACCTACGGGAGTTAGAAAGTGCTGGGATTATTGAAGGGAAGAAACTAAGAGATGAACGAGGCAATATTCTGAAAAAAAAACAGTGGGAGTTAACTGTTAAAAGTTTAAAGATAAATTTAACTTCGTTCTAGTAATGGCATATCTATTTTTACAACTTAAATTGAACTATTGTGATTACCGTGTAGAAATAATATCGACGATTATATAAAAAATACTCCTTAATAATTCAAACTTATTATCTTAAAGGATAAAGGAATGAAACTCATCTCACTTCCAAATTTGGAAATGTCTATTTTCAAAAGATTTATATTAAAACCATTTTTTTGAGTTATCATAAGATAAAATTAGAAAATGATAGAGGTTTAAAAATGACAGAATTAGTAGAGGAGCAAAAAATTCAAGGTGAATATGATGCAATTATAATCGGATCTGGAAATGCGGGTCTAGCCGCAGCAGCAAAATTGGCGAAGGAAGGTGTTAATGTACTTCTTTTGGAGCAACATAATTTGCCGGGAGGATTCGCCACGAGTTTTGTAAGGGGCCGTTTCGAATTTGAAGCTTCACTCCATGAACTCGCGGATTATGGCCCTAAATCAGATAAGGGCGGAATAAGGCGGATGTTCGAAGATGAATTTGATTTAATAGTCGATTTTGTTCGAGTACCAGAAGCATATAGGGTTATTACAAAAAATATAGATGTATCAATGCCTTTTGGAGTAGAAGAGTTTATAAATACCATTGAATCGGAGGTTCCGGGGAGTAGAGAGTCCATAGAAAACT
>CAZDJH010000427.1:0-3776 GCA_964505645.1 uncultured archaeon
AATAATACCAAAAACGGTTATTTTATAATTGATCCTTCTTTTGTAAAATTAACCCAAAAATTCTTTTTGGTGATGAAAATAGGACGTTCAATTAATGAGTTTGAAGTGGGAATGAAAAAAGAATTTTCTAAAACCTTTACAAGGAATGAAACCGAACAGATGGGAGATCTCATAGGTGATCATAATCCATTTCATTACAACGGGGCATTCGTCAAAAAAACAAGATTTAAGAAGCCCATTGTTCACGGTTACTTAATTGGAGGGATGATTTGCCATTTTGGAGGAGATATATTTCTGGGACCGGGCTATCTTGCAGAAAAAATGGAGTTTGAATTTCTCAAACCTGTATATTTTGGAGAAAAAATAACCGCGGTTGGAGAAGTTACCAAGGTAAATAAAATAACAAATCGAGTGACCTTTGAAATGAATTGTTTTAACAGTAAAGATGAAAAGGTTCTGTACGGGCTTGTAGTGGGGATTCCCCATCAAATTGAGATACATAATACAGAAATAGATACAGTATCATCATAAAGAAAGAGACTGCTTTTATAGAGTTTGTTAAGCACTTGATTACTTATTTTTATATAGATGCATCTTTTTATTAAAAATGTAGAATATACCTTTGTGTAATATATCATTTTAAAAGTAATTCAAATTTAAATATAATATAATAATTAAAATAAAGCACATTTTTATGCCGAGTAAAACGGATTTTTATATAGGTGAGGCGCTCATTGGTGAGGAACCCGAACTTGCTCACGTTGATGTGATGATAGGTTCAAAAGACGGGCCTGTCGGGTATGCATTTAGTCAAAGTTTAAGCCAGCCCTCAGTTGGACATGGGTCGCTTTTAGCGGTCATTAGGCCTAACTTGGTACCCAAACCGCAGACGCTTATTATTCCGAAAGTTACTATATCCAATTTGAAGGAGGCAAACAGGATTTTTGGTCCAGCCCAGTCAGCCGTTGCCAAAGGGGTTGCCGATGTTGTTGAAGAAGGGATTATCCCTTTAAATAAATTAGATGAATGGGTAATTATCGTAAATGTTTTTATTCATCCCGAGGCGGAAGAATATAGAAAAATTTACCAATATAATTATGGTGCAACGAAACTAGCTATAAAGCGGGCATTAAAGAACTATCCGCCTATTGACAAAATATTTTACGATAAAGATAGGGCAAAACACCCTGTTGCGGGAATTAAGCCCCCGAAATTATGGAGACCACCCTATCTTCAAATTGCATTGGATCATCCCTCACTTAATCATCATCAAAAGGTTGTTGCAAGCATTCCCGAAAGCGATAGAATTATATTAGAGATTGGAACGCCATTTCTAAAAAAATATGGGATGGAGGCAATAAGAGAAATTCGGAAAGTGAAGCCAAAAAAATACATTGTAGCAGACCTTAAAACCTTAGATGTAGGTAAATTAGAGGTGGATGATGCATTTAAAGCGGGTGCTGATGGAGTTGTATGCAGCGGTTTAGCGTCAATCGCTTCCATAGATAAGTTCCTTTTAGAAGCAGAAAGAATGGGAATTGATGGAATTATTGATATGATGGAAGTTGCAGACCCTGTTGCTAAATTACAAAAATTAGAGCAAATACCCCGGGTTGTGATTTTACACCGCGGTATAGATGCCGAACAATCTACTGTTGAAGGGGGATCTGATGATGCCCAGAAGAAGAAATGGGGATTTGTACCGAAGATCAAGGAATTATATGCCGATAAGAAGTTTGTAAGCGGGAGGGACAGAGTTCTAGTTGCCGTTGCGGGGGGAATAGTTCCTGAAACTGCAAACAATGCGCTCTCAATGGGAGCAGATGTCTTAATTGTAGGAAGATTTATCACATCAAGCAAAGATATAAGAAACAGCGTGCGGAGAATCGTTAATCTTCTACCAGGCTACTCCGATATTGACCTTAAACGCATCCATAGTGAGGACGATGATGAGGAAGCCTTAAAGAAGCAGATCGGCGAAAAGGAGTAAGTTCTATTTTTTATTTTATTAACTGACTGCGAAAGAAGTCCCCTACATTTATGTAGGGGATGAATTTCGCAAAGCATCCACATTTTTTATTGTTTGGTTGAGATGACCCGCATTATAAGTCACTAAATTAAAGGACATCTTCCTTTTAAATACCTTTAGGGCGGGGAGACTTCAACAACAGCCAAAAGCTTTTTATCTGATTGGTCTACTTTTACTTCTAAAGATAGAAAAGATAAGTTGAGTATACAGACGTGCGTAATTTTCTTGATTGCTGATAATACTTATCATATCTTCCTCCTTTTCCGAAGCGGGGGCAAAAATAACTTCCTCCTCGTCTCGAGATAAAGCATAGAAATCCCCCTTGAGGGCTAATTGCCTGAAGTTAACATTTTTATCCGTTAATTCCTTCATTTCTTCTCTATAGGTCTTCATATCCCAATTAGAGATAAAGACCACCTCTAATTTTTTCTTTTTATTGGCTTTATCTACGACGGCTTTAAAAATATCATGATCACCCTCCGGCGTAACTATAAAAAGACGTGATTGAGCACGTTTAATGGCACTCTTAATGGATGCGACCAATGCTTTCATTCCAACCGTGTGCCAAGTTGTTGTTTCAGAAATTTCAGGAATATTTTTTGAGGCGTCAAAGATTTCTAACAGTTTATTTTCGTTTATATGTGCCGATTCGGTAGCATCGGTAATAGATTTTTGAAATTCAGTAATAAATTCAACCATTTTAGCCTTAAACTCTTGAATATTATCCTTAGTCGTTTTGGAGAGCAGATGGTTTAAATTTTTAGCGTTTTCTTGATATGTTACTCTATGGGTTTCCAACATATTAGCTATATTAGTATTCAAATCTGATACCGTTTTATTCCAATAGTTAGTATGTCCTTCTACTTTCTCAGAGATATTCTTTTTAGCATTGCTAAACTTATTATCAAGTTTTTTTACCCACATTTGAGTCTTCTGTTTGACGACATTATCGAAATTACTGTAATGATATGAAATCGCGTCTTTATGACTATTTAGTTCTTGATTATATTGGGTTCTATGGTCAATAATCTCCTTTTCAATCAAGTCCTTTAATTTAATTGTCGAGTTGGAACAGTCTTCGACACCAGCATCGAATCGATCGTCAATTTCCTCAGCTAAATCTGTTCCTAAATGTTCCAGTTGTATATCAATTTTTTGTTTTGCTTCCTCATTAAGCGTTTTCGTCTCCGAAGAAAGGGAATGATTTTCGCTGGAAATTATTTCATTTAACTCTGCTTTCAAATTTTCTGTGGTCTCTTTATTACTTTTTATAAATGAGTTGCTTTTTTCTACAAAATCTTCCTTTAAGGGCTCTGAATATTTTAGAATTTGTTCCTTTACTTGGTCGTATTTTTCTTGGTATTCTTCATGTTTTTTAAATAAAAGTGCTTTAAATGCCGAAAATCGGCTTCCCAGAGCCTTTGAAATATCCGTATAAAGGTCAGAAAACTCTAAAAGGTTATCAATTAATTTAACAATCATAATTCTAAATTCGGATATATCTTCAGCGATTATTTCGTGTTTTTCTTCAAATGTAGCCTTTAACCTACTTTCAAGGGAATTTGTGGTTTTCTTAAGTTGTGTTATGTGAGTGAGGAGTAAGTCGGATATGTTTTCTTTTAACCCCGCCACAATTTTATTCATTCGTTCAAAATATTTTTCGAGGATAAGCTTCATTTTAGGGGATAAATCGCGTGAAATCGTTTTATGTCGCTCTACATGCTCATCTAATTCCCGTTTTAGTTGC
>CAZDJH010000428.1:0-3756 GCA_964505645.1 uncultured archaeon
TATCTTTTAATTTATTGAGAATTTATTAAAAATATATTATGTTAAAATGAAAATTAAAAATTAGTCAAAAAATTAAAGTGAATCAAAAAAAATGTCAAAAAAAGGCGCTGGACTTAAAATTGACGAGTATTCCGGCCCGCTTGGTAAGATCAAGGGGTTCGAGTTCACTACGGGGAAGGTCAAGTTCGAAGAAGAGGAAGAATGGGAACCGATGGGACCACATCCCAAACCTCATATATCGACGCTAAGAAATTGGTTCTTTACACTAATGGACCGCTATCAGCCGTTCTACATGCCTATCTGCGACATGTGTTGCCTCTGTACCTTCGGAAAGTGTAATCTTTCGAAGGGTAGGACGGGCGCATGCGGGATCAACATGGAAACCCAACAAGCAAGGATAGTGGAAATCGCATGTTGTATTGGGGCATCATGCCATAGTGCTCACGGAGATCACCTACTTCACTGGTTAAAGGAAAAATTTGGTAATGTACCCATAGATTTTGGCAATAACATCGCCGTTGAGATGCCATGCACGCGGCTGATTGTCGGAATGAAACCTGAAGATTTAGAAGATTTAGAAGAAGCGATGGAATGGGTACAATATAATATTACTCATCTTTTAGCTGCGGGTCATACTGGGCAAGAGGCGAGCTACAAGGATTATGAAGCAAAGAGCATGTTGGCTGGACTGTGCGATAGTGTGGGGATGGAAATAGCGGATGCCGTTCAAATAGCCGCCTATGGATTCCCAGTTGGAGAGCCAGATGTGCCTAACGTTGAGTTAGGAATGGGTACAATGGATTTCGACAATAAAGCAACGATTTTAATGATTGGCCATAATGTTGCTCCTGGAATTGAATTAGTCGATTATATGCGAGAAGAAGGTCTAGAAGATAAGGTAGATGTAGGCGCAATCTGCTGCACGGCGTTAGACTTAACCAGATATTATGATGGTGCTAAGATTGTTGGTTCCCTCTCGAGACAAATGTCGTTTATCCGTTCTGGATTAGCGGATGTCGTAATGGTGGATGAGCAATGCGTCAATTTGCGTTCATTCGAACAAGCAAAATTGGTAAATGCCCCATTCATCGCAACGAACGACAAAAATATGAATGGATTGCCAGATAGAGGTGAAGATTCCGTTGAGGAAATCGTCGATGATTTGGTAAGTGGAAACGCAGAAGGAGTTTTAATTCTAGATCCAATAAAGGCTGGAGAGGTGGCCGTACAAACAGCTATTCGAGTTAAACCCATTCGAAAGGCTAAAAAAGCAGTTCCCGACGAAGAGGGCTGCATTGAGATGGCACTTCGGTGTAACGGGTGCGGCAATTGCCAGAGGAATTGTCCGAACGATTTACCGTTAGTGGAAGGGGTTAAACTAGCTAAGGAAGGAGATTTCGACTTACTTGCAGAAGTTTATGATGAATGTTTAGATTGTGGTCGATGTGAAGCTGACTGTATGAAGGAAGTTTCACCACTTACACTGATAATGTATGCTGCTCGTGATAAGATAAAAAACGAGACCTTTAACTGTCGAGTTGGACGCGGACCTATTCGAGACACCGAAATTCGAAATGTAGGTGCCCCAATTGTTTTAGGAGAAATTCCCGGAATCGTAGCAATTATCGGGTGCGCAAACTATGCTCACGAAATTCAGGAATTATATCTTATGGCAGAAGAATTTTGTAATAGAGGCTACATCGTATGCGTATCTGGATGTGCTGCAATGGATATCGGGCTCGTAAAGGATGAGGATGGGAATACATTATATGATAGATTTCCGGGCGATTTTGACAGAGGGGGATTAGTGAATGTGGGATCATGTGTATCGAATCCTCACATTACTGGTGCCGCATGTAAGGTTGCGAATATTTTTGCTAGACGCCCATTAAGGGGAAATTTCGAAGAAATTTCCGATTATATCTTAAATCGAGTTGGAGCAGTAGGCGTTGCTTGGGGTGCCATGAGTCAGAAAGCGGCGAGTATTGCCAGCAGTGCCAATAGTTTAGGTGTTCCTGCGGTAGTAGGACCTCATGCTGCGGAATATCGTAGAATGTATCTTGGTCGCTCCTATGAGGAGGATAATTGGAAGGTCTATAATGCGCGAGACGGTACTCCCGACCACTTGGTTGGCCCAGGACCGGAGCATTTATTAACCACCGCAGAGACAATAGAACAAGCAATTTGTTTAGTAGCGAAATTAGCTCTTAGACCGGCTGATAACTCCAAGGGACGAATGATTAAATTATCCCACTGGATTGACCTCGAACGCAAGTATAAAGGCGTTCAATTCCCAACAGACCTCGAGAAGTTCATTCGGGTCGATGCGGACATTCCCATCAATATGAAAGACGAAATTCGAGATTACCTCGAATCTGTTGGTTGGGTAGAGAAAGAATTGGTCGATCCAACGCTACTCAAGCGGTTATGCCACACATAACCTAACCTCTTTTTTAAGTTTCTTTTTCTTTTTATATTTTTATCTATTTTTAAATTTTTAATATATTTATATCTTATATACTTAAGACCATTCATTATCGCTATTTGCGATTATTTTAAACAGATAAAAGTATTTAAATATACGTAAAAATACACATAGTAAAATAATTTAGATTTAGACCTATTTTTATACTAAAAATTTGAATTGTGCTTTTGGGGTAGAAAAAGTAATTAAATTAAGCCTTGAGAACGTGATATAAAGACCATATTACACATTGTAAATGGCGATTTTGAACGGGCGCTCAAATTAAAATATAAGTCTTTATTATATTAAAAGAAAAAAGTATATTCTCTATAGGGACGTGAGAAAATCCGAGATGGCTTCTGGTTCCTTGTCCTCATCGATTAATTCAGGAGGGAACTCCGCTTCCATTAAGGAAAACTTAAATCGGCACCGGTCATCGTCCAATAACACGCATTCCACCTCTTCGCTCTCCAATACATCAAATCCTAGAACGTCTAAGATTCCGCTAATGATCCCCTGATTCATAAGGCAGAGGTTTTTTGCCATAATGTTATCACGTTCTTCATGGGAGAGTGGATTGTAGATGCTTACAAAGATATGATCCTTTTTCACCGTGGAATGGACATAACCGTATCCCATGTACACAAGACCCTCCAGAACCCCTTTAAATGTTTCTTTCTTTGCCGCCAAATCGACTCCACTCCAATCTTTTTCATAAAAATATTTCCCGACCAGTTCCTTACCGATAGTCTTGCCGGTCCAGATAATAATATCATCCGCGTTAGTTCCGGCGAATTCACAGAACTCTAAAATATCAATTGGTCGCAGCATTAAAAGCTTAATATCTTTATCGGGATTTCCCAAATATAGGTGGCCCTTTTCCTCGTCTTGGGTAATTTCCGTGCTCTCTCTTCTAAGCCTCTTAAACATGTTAGTTTTTACCTCTCTTATAAACTAAAAATATATGATTTCTAATTTAATTAAGTTGTTAATTTGTAAAAAGCAAATCTTATTAATATATTTATGTATATTAAAACCAATCTAAATCTATTGTCCTTGAATGATTCTATTTCATGAAGGATACCAATTATTAATAGAGACGGTAGAGAAACCTTTTATTATTTTTAAATTACACAAATCTAATTTAATACAAATTTAATTATTCTACCAGAATCAATAACCAAGCTTGTATAATGAAGATTTTTGACTTACCTAAGGATAATGTTAGGAGACTCACGGAGAGTATTGAGAATCTTATTTCACTTAAAATTATAGGATTATGCTTTAAGGCT
>CAZDJH010000429.1:0-3751 GCA_964505645.1 uncultured archaeon
TGAACTCATCGAAAGGATGCCAGACGATTCTACATTAGAAGATTTACAATATCGTCTTTATATCCTTCAAAAATTAGAAAAAGCAGAAAATCAATTAAAACAAGGTATTAAAACGTCCACTCTTGATGAGATGAGAGAATTATTAAATAAATGGCGAGGAGAAGCGGAACAAAAATGATATGAAAATTCGATTTAATAATAATAAATACACTCCTGGCTTAATAAATTGGTAGAAATTAATTTTCATTCTATTGCGCAAGAAGATATAAAAGAGTTATATGATTATTTAGCACGTTTCTCCCTACATTATGCGGACTCTTTCATTAATCGTCTCTATGATTATATAGAAAATTTAAAGCAGTTCCCAAAAATGGGAAAAATCTATCCCGATAATAATAAATATCGCCAATTAATCTATCAAAATTATAGAATTCTTTATAATTATAAGGAAGAACAAGATGAAATTATTATAATGATTGTTGTACATTGTTCCAGATATCTAAGATTATAAAGATATGAAATATAAAATACAAAGCTCACATATAAATAAATAATCAGACTTTTGTATAATATAATAAGAAAAAAAGACTGAAATGAAGGTTACTCTCCCCGATCATCTTATTAAAATAATAAAAGAACATCCGGAGACAGATTGGGATGAAATAATCAGCATTGTTGATTATAAGATTAATCTCTCTGATTCTCTCAGCTAATCGGGCGCCATTCGTAGCACTCATATTGATGATTAAGGTTTTAGTTTATTTAATGTGTCCGATTTTGAGGTTATCAATGATTATTTTGAAATAATTGGGAACTAGTTGCAACTGTTTTTCATGGAAGTCGCTCATTAAAATTATAGGAAATAGTCTATTTCCCCCAAGTGTGTGGGGACAATATATTTGTTTTATTATTTAACTCCTTCTCTTTCGGTTCAGCCCCACGTGTGTGGGGACAATTGCTTCTATTGAGGACTATAATTTAGATTATCCGGTTCAATAATCTGCCTACAGGTGAAAAATTTATCATATTCTTTTTCTTGAAAGTATAGTAAAGCTAATTTAGTGAGAACATCATCATTCCGTTTTAAACTTTATGTGGGAATGCTTGCTGTAAAGAATCTTAACGCCCACCCAACCGTCGTCTGTACCAGGGGGCAATTCCAGGCTTTTGCGGGAATATTAAGGTTATTGTTTTTTTAAATATTTCTTAAAACGATTTCAAGAAACGCTATTAAAAGTTTATATTCGGAAACTTTTAAATATGAGATATAATATATTTTATATATAAAGGATTAATAACTCATGTTTATTTAGGTCTCGAAATAAAATCAAACCAATTGAAAGACAAACCCTTCTAAATTTGAGGGGGGAATTAATTGAAAATGCAAGAGATAAAATTGAACCCAATCAGAAAAGGAGCCTTAATGATTATGTTGTCTACCTTTTTCTTAATTTCTGCTTTCCCAATTGATATAGAAAATAATTTTACAACCAATACCCTTTCCGCTTCGTCAAGCCAAGAGTTAAAGAAGATTTGGGAGAATGAACAAACTGGGAGTGGTGATCTTGTTATTACGCAAGGGGGTTTTGTTTATAGCCTTAGTGACGAGATCATTTTGAAAAAGTGGAATAGTACTACTGGCAACCTAATTTGGACAAAAACTTTATCAGTGACATATGTGAAATACACATATAATCTTGTTGGAGATGGTGAAAATATTTATATTGGAGGATATAAAACGAAAGATTGGAGTGGCAATCCTGGAAGGATTATAAAGGTTAACGCAACGGGTGGCGTCTCTTGGATCATTCCGCTAAAAAATTTTCCATATATTTGGGTAAAAAACGAAATTATTTTTACACACGCAAGTAGTAATCTTAGTATGATTAATATTACTGAAGGTTCGGTTATAGAAAGTTGGGAAATGAGTACAGGGGGTTTTTTATGGGGTGATCATAATAATAGTTTTTATTATGCCGAAGGAGGCCAATATTTAACGAAATGGAAGATAAATGAGGGAATTATCTGGCAGAGAAAATTATTTAAGTCAGGAAATGGTGGATTAAGGGGATGTTGGGGTTCTAATTATAGCATATTTACTGCTGTGGAATTTTTTAATGGAACAATTAGAGTCTCAAAATGGAATATTACCGGAAACTTAGTCTGGAAGACAGACACCGTAGGAATAAGCCCTAGTTCAATCTCGGGTAATGCAAAGGGTGATCTTTTTTTAGTAGGGGGGACTGACGAAAGTACCTCTGACTTTTGTATTGACTTATTTGATGGAAGTGGTAAGTTTATTATGAGGAAAACTTGGAGAACAAAATCATATGGAGATCAATCTCTTAATGATGTCGCAGTTAGTAAGAATTTTGTCACTACTCTAGGTGATAATAATGATTTCCTTTTAACTCAGTGGATATATGACCATTCTCCCCCTACAATTAAGAGACCAAGTGATATTTCATACGAGCAAGCCGATTCTCTCGCAAATCTCACGTGGTCAGCCTCCGATGAGAACCCCGAATCCTATACCGTTAAGAGGAACGGCTCGCAGATAGACTCCGGCGGGTGGGAAGGGGGGAATATCACCGTCCCGGTTAATCGCTCGCAATCCTTGGGCGACTATCGATATACCGTTGAAATTGAGGATATCGTGGGACATACCGCGCAGAACAGCTGTATCGTGACGATCCGAGATACGACCGCGCCGCAAATTCTCAGTGCGACCTATTCAAACGCCACCGGGGAGATCTCGTGGTCGGCGCAGGACAGAAACCCCGCCTCGTACGTTATCTATAAAAACGACCAAGAAGTTGATTCCGGGTCATGGAGTTCGGGCGAGCAACTAACTTATACACCTCAAAGTACGGGAGACTTTAACCTCACCGTGATGGATAGCAGCGGAAATCGGGAAAGCGCCATAATTGATGTGTCGTCCATACCTCCGCAAAATGGAGGAGTTGATCAGATTCCAGGTTATCCGCTTCTGACTTTCGTATCGCTGGCATTTATTACAATAATAGCGTGTGTTTTATATTATCAGAAGAAAAGTAATTTTAGCATTTCTCAAAACTAAAACACAATAAAAAAAAGATAATATCAAAAGAGTTGATTAAATACCATGAGAAAAAAGACAAAATTGAAAGTTTCAAGTTTAATAGCTATTATCCTATTCATTTTAACCATTCCGGTATTTCCTCAGATAGATATAAATAAAACGGCAGAAAGACCCCTTCTTAATGCTGGAGCCGATCCAACTATCCAAATCGACGGAAATGATGAATTAAACTCTTCATCATACACCTCAGGGAATGGTACCTATGAAAACCCGTATATTATCGAAAATTATTCAATTGATGCCTCGTCATATCATGGAATTGAAATCAAAAACACGGACGATTACCTCATAATCCGCAACTGTACGGTGGAGAATGGAAGTTCCAATTATGATTATGATGGGATTTTTTTATATAATTGTAAAAATATAAATGTTACCAATAATAGATTATCTAATAACCGTTATGGTATTAAATTACGGGATTCCGGCTTTATTTCTATTTCTGAAAATAATTGCTCTAATAACAATGACTATGGGATGTGGTTGTGGTATTCCACTAACAATAAGGTTAATAATAATGAAATGACTAGTAATTTAATTGGCATTTATATAAGAAATTCGGGAAATAATGATATTACTGACAACGATTGCTCTAATAATATTAACGGCTATGGGATTTCCATGTATAGG
>CAZDJH010000430.1:0-3744 GCA_964505645.1 uncultured archaeon
AATTAAAATATTTTTCAAAATTGATCCCAGTTCCCTCCACTCTAATCCTTAAACATAAATTTTCTAATGAAGAATTAGAAAAATTTAAAGGGGATTTATTTCAAGTTTTTGATTTTAATTTAATTGGAAAAAAAAAATTAAGATTGCATTTAAAAAATAATTTTAAAAAAGTCTTTTTCAGATATACATAAATAGAATATATAATAAAATTACTATAGAATTGTAAGAATATGATAAAAGGTATCAGAAGGAAATCAACTGCTATTGAAACCATAAGTAGATACTTTCAGACTGTTGATTTAATTATATCCCATTTTAAACGAGAGGCGGATAGGAAAAAGATTTTTGAGATAATGGATAAAAGATTCACACTAAAAGCTCTTTTAATATCAACTGCTTCAATTCATCTCTATCATAATTTAGGGATAAGAGTTGAAAATGAATTGAATTTAGAGGAAGGTACTCTTGAATCGGCAAAAAAATTAGAACTCTTAGAAAAGAAAAATTTATATAACGAAGTAAAAATCCTATTAAAAGACGCGCTTAACTCAGAAATTGATATGCTTTATAGAATAATCGACTTGGATAATAAATTTATTGCGTTGTTAAGAACTGTCCGTAAGAAAAAATCCTTAAATGAACAAAGCGGACAATTATTTGAGAACCTTGAAGAGTATATCGAAAAGGAGTTATTAGAGATAATTTTAAATTATAAAACGTATAATTTCTACGATTTGATTGCAGATTTAATCGGATTAACCTCTGAAACAAAAATAAAAATTCTCGAAGAAGCCGCGGAATTCAAGGATTTATCGGTGGAATTGGAAAAAAAATTGAAAATGGAAGAAAAAGAAGATAAGTACATAGAATTATCGACACTAAATAGAATTGTAGTACAAATAAAGAAGCAATTTGAATTTCAATCCTATAAGGAGTTGAAAATGGAAGCTATGCCGGTTAGAATGATAAAAAAGAAAATAATGGACTATAAAAAAAACCACTTCCCCGTATCAATTCCAGGTTTAAGGGCATATAAAAATGCAAACGAATTGAAAAAGAAATTACTTAAGAAGATTGAAATAGGATTAGGAAAAGAGATTAATTTCCAACAATTTGAAACTGAAATACTGGATTTTCTCAAAGAGGAAATAATTCAACAATTAAAAACAAATCCTAACGATTTCATATATTTTATAGAGAATTTAACTGAGGAAAGCTTTAGTGAAGTTATTTATACGCTTAATAAATATGGGATTAATAATATACTTAATTTAATTGATACGGATAAAGCCTTAGCTTCTAAAGTAGAGGAAAACATGATTCGATATAACATAGAGAAATTTGAAATAATGCAATTAAACGACCAAGTAAAAAGTCCTCTAAATATGGCAAAAAGAGAGTTTAATAAAATAAAGTTTTCCAGTATATCTCCTACAGAATCGGATTTAAAAGGTCTATTAAAAGAGGATAGAAGCAAATATGATGCTTTATGGAATAAAATAGAGGATAAAATTAATTATTCCTTTTTTGAATTAAAAGATTTAATGAGAAAAAAAGAAATCATTGATGATATATTTTTAAACAAATTGAATATTAACAGCTATTCACAAATATTATTTTTACTGAAATTTGAAAAGGTTTTAGATGATTTAGTAAAAGATATTTTTTATTATAATCTATCCAAAATTTTAAGGCAATTAGGGCGGATCTTAGAGTCATATTTAAGAATAACAAATGAAAAAGCCCTCTATTTATTGGCTCTTAAAAAGATCCGTGGGACTACAGAATCTGAAGATTGGGTAAAAGTAAAAATTGAAGAACTTGTTATTCAAAGACTCATCAATAGACAAAAAGAGTTGGTTGAAATATTTGATGCGGAGAACAAACCATTTCTCATTAATGGATTCATCTTAGCCAGATTAACAGAAACTTCCCTTAAAAATGCTATGGAAAAACTAAAGAGTGAGGAGAGTCCATTATACGAGGGTGTGAAAAGTCTAAAACTTGAAGGAGATTTAATCTCTCCTATTTCTTATTGTCTTGGATACGATATGATCAATAGATTAAAGAATTATAATGAAAAACAAAGAGAAAGGATTGAAGAAGTTAAAAAAACCAAAGAAAAAGAAAAGAGAGATATAAAGAAAGAAATTCGAGAGAAACAGGAGATTAGTACTTTAAATTGGATTGAAAGGAGAATCACATACTCCTTAATGCGAGTGGGTAGTCAAGGGATTAATCCAAATCAGTTATATTGGAAAGAAAAGGATAATAAAACCGCGACAGATAATATAAAATTACATAGTGAATTGGACGGTGATTTCATTAGTTTAGTTTCGGAATATTTTTTATTTTGTATTGATAAAATCAATTCAATGACTTCGGGGGTCCAATTTAGGTTGCCAACCAAGGCAAAAGTAAGGCATTTCGTTGAAAATGTCGTCGAAAATACATTAAAGCAGAGATTAGATCATACACCGAATTCAGAAGAAATAAAAAATATGCTAGAGGGTGAACGATACGAAATTGCTCAAAAAATTGCCCAGAAAATCGGTAAATTTTTGGATAAAGCCATCTATGTTTTATTTAAGGCAAAGAGATAAGTATTTATTAAATTAATGATTAATTAAAAACATCTAATTTACTAAAACAATTTGAATTTTCATAAAAAAACCTATTAAGTTTGATTTTAAATGTCTTTCATAGTCTCTCAAATGAAAAATATTCTCAACTATCTGAAAGATTCAATAAGAGAAATATTATTTGGCTCATTTTTAGCTTTATTATCCATATCAGGATTAATTGCTGCATTAATCACTAGATTTCTCGATTTTAGCGGGTCTTTGATCCTCTTAATAGCAATTATTGTTGAGTTAATTGGAATGCTTGGTTCCTATATGATATTCAAAACGTTTTTAATCGAAGAGGAAGAGTCAATTAATAAAAAGAAAGCTAAGAATGCCAAAAAAAATTGAAATTATATTACAATTCTATCCATTTCTCCCATTCTCCAAGGTCCAAATCTTGATGGAGTTTTAAATATTGTTTAAGCCCATCTCTTATTAAAATTTCAGGATCATATTCCCAAGCCTCTTGTTTATTGAAAGACATACATAATACGTTTTCATAATTGAAATTTGATTTAAATAGGAGACCATAAGAAGCAACTTGAGGTAAAGAGTAAAGAAATTTACCTTCTGGTTTATAATCAATAATTTTAATAACCTCTGGGGTAATCTGAATTAAATCTATATGTCCCGTTAAACAACTTCCGTTCTTTCGCTTCCAAATAGGTACTTCTATAGCGATAGAGGCTTTATCTCTAATGAGAATATTTTTTAAAACAGGGTCGTGACCCGGTTTTTTATCGATTTTATTATTTTCATAGATTTTATATACATTTTCGGCATATCTTGACAAATTATTTGATTTGTAACTCTTGACTTGCCCCGATCTAACTAATTTTTTACTATAGCTTCTTAAAGCAGCGGCTTTTATTCCTCTTAACTTAAAACCAGAAATTCGGGGATTATTCTTCATATTAAACATATCATTTGGAATCCTTCCTTCATAAACCTCTAGAAAATAGCTCTTTACTCGCTTATAATTCTCATTAATTTGATCGAGGTTATTTAATCGCTTTTTATGATAATGATAAGAATACCGAATGCTCTGATGATAAAAGATTCTTTTTTTTAAGAACATCTTTTTTTTTTTTAATAATTATTTTAATTAATATTTAAA
>CAZDJH010000431.1:0-3744 GCA_964505645.1 uncultured archaeon
ACCAAGATCTTAGGGTCGACTGAATGGGGTATCACTTAATTTTACGAATTCACGATTTTTCTCGCATATTAATCAACAAATATGAAATCAAGGCTTTTTTATAGTTTAATATAAAATAGAGGATGTGACTATTGAAAACAACTTAATCGAAGCTGGAATAGAAAAGCTAGATCAAAGAAGTGCAAACCCCCTTCAAAATATCCATTATCTATTCATTTTCAATCGAGCAGGAGTATGTTTATATGGCCATAATTTCACAAACCTCTATAAAATGAATGAGCAACTAATTTCAGCATTTTGCTCGGCATTAATCACATTTTCTATGAAATTAGTAGGTAAGAAGATTAAGAAAATTGATTTACATCCCCTAGAAATAGTTCTTATTCAAAGACAGGAATTATTTTATGGTCTCATCATTGATTTTAAGCACGATATAATTTTAATTGAGGATTATATTGACAAGATCGATAATAGACTTAGGAGTTATATTGAAACCAATCAAGTTGATATTGAGGTCGAAAATATTCAAGACCCTTCTGTAACCGAATATATTGATAATATCATAAGAAAACACGATATAGGTTATGATAGGCATAAGGAAAAGATGATGGCATCCTTTTTAAAGTCGGCAATCCTAAAAAATGATATTGAGGGGATCGTATTATTTACAAACAAGGGAAGGATTATCTACTCATCGCTTACTTCAGAAAACTTAAAAATGCTTTTAGATAAATTGGATTTTCGAGTAAAGATTTCGAACAGCTCAATAGTAAAACTTTATTTCTCAACCAAAAAGGAATTGATCTTCTCTACTTCAATTAATCAATTATATTTTCTTGGGGTTGTGTTTAATATTGAAACACCCCTTGGAATAGTTGAATATAAGTTGAAAAGATTATTAAACCGTATTGAGACGATACTGGAAACTTAAACCTTAAACCTTAAATCTGAGCGTTTCGAAGCATTCGATTATATATTAATCAATCAAATTCCCAAGGGCTATAACAGCCCTTTACTTTTAAGAAGTACTCATTTAAAGAAAAGTTTTCTCTGTTCAAAACTTGCTTTAAAGCCCCAAAAGTAGCCCCTTGTCGGTAGTATTGTATTAAAATCTCTGAGACTTTTTCATTCCCTAAAGAAAAAAGTGTTTGAAGTTGCGCTTGCTTAATAAGGTTATTGATTGGCCCAACTTTTAATTTAACAGACTTTAGGTTTTCCAACTCATTTTTTAAGAATGTGAGCTTAGAGCGAAGTACATCTTTATTCTCTTTGAGGTAAAACTGAATTTCTTTTTGATAAGGCGTATTTAATTTGGGAATCATTGGATTAATGCTTATTCGAAGCGAATTTTTTCTAAATTCATACACATCTAATTTTTGAATCATGTCGATGGTGTTTTGAACATCTAATTCCGTTTCATTGGGCAATCCAATCAAGAAATACATCTTTATATTTTCAATTTGAGAAGCCTTGATGAGTTTTACTGCGCGGTATATTCTTTCATCAGAAATCATCTTCCCTAAGGCATTTCTCAACTTTTCAGACCCCGTTTCTGGAGCGATTGTAATGGTTTTTACATCCGCTCGCTCAAGTATTTCTATAATTCTTGGTGTTATGTGATCGATTCTTATGGAAGGGATGGAAAAACTCTTTTCATTTTTTAGAATGAGTTCACAAATCTCGAGAAATTTAGGGTGAGCCGATACGCATGAGCCAATTAAACTGAATTTTTTAAATTCGGTATAATCTATGGCACGCTCGATTGTCTCGGCAATACTTTCAAAACTCCGGTTTCTAAAAGGCAGATTATGATATGATGAGATACAGAACTTACAGTTAAAGGGACATCCTCTATTGATTTCCAGATAAAAGCTCTCCTCTAACCCTGAGCGATTTTTGCTTGATTTTGTAATTAGTTGATGATACGGTATCTGAGAATTATCCAGATCTTGAATATAAATCCTTTTTGCCTTATTTCTTAGGAGAGGAATGTATAAACCCTTAATAGAGCTTAATTTGTCTAAAAAGGTGCGAAAATTTAGGTTATCATTTTTAAAATCTAAAAAATGTTGGAAGAACGGCTCTAAAATAGGCTCAGCATCACCGATAAAAAATACATCAAAAATTTTACTCAAGGGTTTGGGATTGGAGGTACTCACTGGACCTCCCCCAATCACTAAAGGATAATAAATATTTTCCCTTTTTCGCGCCTTCCTACGCTCTGTATTCAAAAGGGGCATTTTTGCTTTTTCCAAACACCATAAAATATTTCGAAAATCATTTTCGAACTGAATTGAAAACCCTAAAATATCAAAATCCAATATCGACCTACCAGTTTCAATGCTTCTAAGGCTAACTTCTGAGCGGTAATCTCTTGATGCGGGATATCTCACATTTTCGGGAAGAAATATCCGTTCACACACGATATTTTGATAAGAATTGAGAAGGGCATATAAAAAGCGAACTGAATAGGAGGCCATGCCTACAGAATAATTATTTGGATAGACTAAGCCAAATGCTATATCAATATGGCGCCAATCCTTTATGATAATGTTTTGCTCTTCCATTAATAGGGCAATCCCGTTTTTATTGATACAAACTTATTTATCAAAATATCGAAGTATCAAGTTTTCAGCATCAAATACCAAATATCTTATATAATATAATCTTACTAATGATAATAATTATATCAATCATAATTGATATGGACTATGTCAATAGCATTGACATAATTACCCTCAATAGCGCAGAAAACTATTTATCTTCGGAATTTGCCCCTTCCTCGCCTTGACTCTTCATCCGCTTTATTTCTTCAACAATCGCGGGAAGAATTAAACCTGTTTTATGTTGGATTACAACCTCTGCCTTATCGTCTAAATAGGTGGGTTCTTCATTCACGATTATTAACTTTCCACCGTTACTGAGTGTGTATCTCGGTAAATCTGCAACAGGATCGACCGATAAAGAGGAGCCCGCAATTAACATTACATCTGCCTTTTCCGCCAATGCTTGAGACTGGTATATCTCAAAGGTCGGTAAAGACTCCCCAAAAAGCACTACCGATGGCTTTAACGGAGCGGAACACATATCGCACCGTGGGGGGTAATTCTTTTCCTTTTTTAATTTGCGCATCACCTGGTCTTTGGTATAGGAGGCGCGACACCCAAAACATGTAAAACGGTTGATATTGCCGTGCACCTCATAAACAATAACATTTCCCGCCTTTTGGTGGAGCTCATCTATATTTTGCGTGATAATAGATTGAATAATTCCCATATCCTCTAAGTCCGCTAATGCATAATGGCCCGCATTGGGCTCTGCCGTGAAAAGTTTTGGGGCAACTTTCTCTGCCAGTTTCCAAAACCTACTGGGGTCCTTAATAAAAGACTTTATATTTCCGTAAATTTCGGGTTTATATTTTTCCCAAATACCTCCCTCCCCCCTAAAATCAGGAATTCCCGATTCAGTAGAGACTCCCGCACCCGTTAGGACTATGGCATGAGAAGAACTAACCAGCAGTTCGGCAGCTCGATGTATTTGCTTTCGTTCAAGCAGTCTAAGAATTTTCATGCAGTCTAAAAAATAATCTTTGAGTTATTAATATTATAACGATATAATGTAAGAAATAAATAATAAATTTTACTCTTATCTTTTTTAGTAAAAAGATGATTTTCAATCTATTCTTTTTTTCAAGAATGAATTAAAAAAATCTGTATTGTTCTAATATTTAATTTTAATATTGAT
>CAZDJH010000432.1:0-3727 GCA_964505645.1 uncultured archaeon
TAAGTCCCCGATGGATTTAGGGAGCTCCGAGAGTTGGTTCCCTTGTAGGTGAAGATATTTGAGGTTTTTTAAGTCCCCGATGGATTTAGGGAGCTCCGAGAGTTGGTTCCCTTGTAGGTGAAGATATTTGAGGTTTTTTAAGTCCCCGATGGATTTAGGGAGCTCCGAGAGTTGGTTCCCTTGTAGGTGAAGAGACTCAAGTTTTTTTAAGTCCCCGATGGATTTAGGGAGCTCCTTAAGGTCATTACCCCGCAAATTGAGTTCTTTGAGGTCCTCTAAATCAAACAAGCCCTTCACCTCCGAGAGGTCCCCTACGCCCCAATTCTTTAGCACCAACTTGCCGTCAATGACCGGAACCCGCTTTCCGTTGAACTCGACCCAACTTTCAAACGATAACGCCTCCAGCTCCTCCTTATCGAGATACCGCAGGTACCCCAGCCATATCAAACGCTTTTTATCCGACTCATTCCGTTCATTCCAGCGCCTCGCGATCGCTGATTTAAACTCTCGACGTGCCGCGGGGTCGCCGGCATCGGTCAGTGCCTTCAGCAGGGGAACCGCCAGCCGCGAATCAAGGAGCTTAACATCATACCCATATTCCGCCCACGCCTGGAGGTTGGAGCAGTGCCCCCAGAACTCCGTCTCCGGGTCGAGAAGAGTAGGGTTTCCCTCGTGTTCCCGACTATACAGCTCGATAGCCTCGTCAATGCTCTCTATGCGGTCATAATCTCGGGCCTCGTCCCTCCCGATATTGAGAAGCAAGTACTTACATTTTCTAAAACGCTCGCCCCCGACATAGATGACGGTCTCATTTTCTTCCAATTGTAGGCTCAAAAGGCGGTTAATCCGAAAATTATTCATCATTCCCATTAATTATTTGCCCTCAATAGGTGTATATTTCTTATATAAAAAGAGGAATTACATTTATTTAAATCTTTCCTCTTATTTAACGCTAATTACCGGATTTATAGTTTTGAGAAATAAGTCAAATTATGACTTTTTCTTATCAACTTATTTAAATATTAGGTTTACATTATAAAAGTTTTTTTCCCCTATTTCCTGAAGGAAGTATTCAAATAATTGTGTTAAATGACCAACCATTTCATAAATTTGATTGATTAAAATGTGGGCATAATTGGGGGAAGCTTTAGAAATATAGATGGCTATGTCATCTAACTCCTCAAGTGCGTTGCTAGTCCATTTTACTTCAACCATTTTGCTAAACGCTCTTTTGCTTCTTCGTGAGTGAAGAGTTTTCCTTCCTCAGAATCTTTTAATCCTTTTTCAATTTTTTGCCGAACATATATTGCTTCGATTATCTCTTCCATGGTGGAGTCATCTGGAAGATTCTTTATCATTTCTATGATCGTAAATATTTTATTGTGGTTTATTTGAGCCTTATTTCAATGGTAGTTTGGGGGATACCCCTTATAAGGGAGAAAAATAAGACGCTTCGGGATTATCTTACTACCCTTCAAGATGAATATGAACGGATATCTCTTTCAGAAATTGCTGATCAACAAGGATTGAAATGGACTTTGCTCCCCCGCATCAGAAAAACGATCAGAGACCTAATTTCTGCGGGAATTATCCAAGGTAAACTGATTGAGGGGGAACTTTTTTTGGGAGGGGATATAGAACTTGAGCCTCCGATTCCAAGCATCAACGAACAATTGGAGCCAACCAGTCAGCTGCGATTGATCGGGATGATCCGTTTAGAAAGGGAGATTAAATTAGTCGACGCAGCAAAATTCCTTAATATTTCGGTAAAGGAATTGAAGGCGTTTTTGTATGATTTGGCAGGGCAAGGAAACGTTCAAGGAAAATTTGTCGGGGATAAATTCATCATCGAATCAGACGTGGATAACTTCTTGGAAGAATTGGATCCCCAGTTTGAGCAGTGGGATTATGGGAGTAAGATATAGAATTATTCGAATTTGAATTGTCGCCAAGCCGGTCTGAACGAACTGGGCTTCGGATACCCCCCTCAGGCGCGTGTCCGTGAAGATTGTCCGACAGCGCGAGGCCGTCGATATAATAATAGACGAATATATCGTCCCCGAGAACTGATACACGGTAAGTGAAGGAAAATTGTATTTCACAGAATCCCTGGAGGATATGATTAATATTTCCACCGAATATGCCTCTTTGGAGGGCCTCTACCTCGTGGTCCGTGTGGAAAATAGTTGAAAATATAGTATTTTAATTCAAAACCCAACTTGGAAGATAATTTGTGAATACATCTTAATCTTAATATTTAAAAGAGAATTACCCGCATCCTATAAATTTTTTATTCCACTTTGATAACTACTATGAAATATCGTAAGGATATAAATTTCATTATCTTTGTATTTATAGACAATTCGATAATTTCTATAGAGAATTTCTCTTAAGGTGGGATCTTGTTTTTCCGGAACTATCCTTCCCATTTGAGGAAAGGTTTTTAACTGGTTAACAGCAGAATATATCTTTTTAACGGTTATTTTCGCATAGTACTCAGAATCCCTCTCAATGTATTCTGAAATGTTGTCCAAATCTTTTAATGCTTGAGGCATCCAAGTTATTTTAACCATTTTTTTAACCTTTCACGTACTTCATCGTGAGAAATTCCCTTCCCCTCTTCTAATTCCTGTAATCCGATCTCTATTTTTTGCTGAAAGTAGATTGCTTCAAAAATGTCATTATAGTCTGCATTTTCGGGTAATTTCTTGATAATCTCAATCACTTTGTTTTTCACAGACTGCATTTCAATTATATTTAAGTAATACGAACTTATTATTTTAATCTTCCATCTTAAACAATGTCATAAAGGCTTTAGACTTCTGAGACCTAAAGTTTATTTTGATTCTACAAGTGGAGGAAAGGGGTTTTTTTTATTATTATCACATTCCCCTAAGAAATGGAATATATTCTCGGTGGATCTACACAGATCGCCGATGTTAATTTAAATATTAGGTTTACATTATAAAAGTCTTTAGGAACCAAAGCTAATAAAAATAAAAAGAGCTTTTTAAATGCCTTTATTATCTAAAGTTCTTTCTCTTCGAATTTGTCCATTCTCCGGATAATAATTTTTAACCTATTATTCAATCAGTAAAGAGTAATGAATTTATAGGTTAATAATACTCATTCATTAAGCTCTCAACTTTTCTGATTGAAATGTCAAATAATTGACAAAAAAGAACGTCAAGTATTTCTTGCAGCTGCTCGGGATCCTTGGAGTGAAGAATTGACCGAATCCTTTTCATTTTTAGAAAAGGAAGTTTTACCACTATCTCTTTTATCTCTTTGAAAATAAAAGGGGTAGACGTTCCCATATCTCCTTCTGGACTTGTGGACCAATCAATCATTTTTGAACTCAAACTCATAATTACTTTAATTAATGCCTTTTTTACTGGAGAATCAAATAGTTCTAGATTTGGTAAAGGGATATTATTTTCCAATTTCGTCTTACTCCGCTTAATTTTTATGTTTTTAGCTTTAAATAAAAAAGAAACCAGCATTGAGTTCAAGTAAGCAATAAGGAAAGGATAATTAATTTCACTTTCCTTTTCTTTCGGCCATAAAAAGTAGGTATCAGATGTGGCAAAATAACTTGAGTCGCAATACCCAAAATTATTAGTATTGGATATATACGGAAAAAAAATCTTTTTCCCTCGCTCATACAGCGTTTCCAAGTCTACCAAACTCTTACGGCCCTCGATTGGCATTCGTATTCTGTCTCCTC
>CAZDJH010000433.1:0-3726 GCA_964505645.1 uncultured archaeon
TAATAATAATGAAAACAATCATAATAATGAAAACAATCATAATAATGAAAACAATCATAATGATAATTATGAGAATTTAGATAAATATATAATTACAGCTATGGATGGCGAGACATTTGGTCACCACATTCAAAATTATGAAAAGACTTTTCTTGGGAAGGCTCTTAAGTTAATTTCCAAGGAAAAAGAAATAGAAATAGCTTTTATATCAGAATTGGATTCGTATTTTCCCATTGCCAAAAAACCTATTATCCCTAAAAGTGCAAGCTGGAGCACTAATACAGCAAATATTATACAAAATGTTCCTTATCCGTTATGGAAGCATCCTGAAAACAGAATACATAAGATATATTGGAAGATTATAAAGAGCTTAAATAAATTAATTGCTCTTGCAGATACATTAGACGGGATAGAAAAATGGAAGATAAGAAACCATTATCAAACAGCTCGTTGGTTTTATAATCAATCACTCCATTCATGTCCTCTCTGGTGGGCAAACCCCCTAAATGGAACATGGAGTCCCAACTTAATTTATAAGGGTGTTGAGCTTATAATGAAGGCAGCTTTAAATGCCCAGTTAGCCCTCGTAAATGCGGGTATAGACGATGGAGACGGATATTTTGATTCTATTTCCTATTATCACGGCCTTCTACTCATGGAGATATATTCATTAAGTAGGAAAAGTCTCTAAACTATTATCTCATAAATGTATTTCAGACAATATTATTCGATCCAGTCAATCTTCCCCTCTTTATTATAGTTCCCCCATTTTAGGGTAGCTTCCCTTTGAGCAACTACGTTCTCTTTCGGCGTATTAAGGGTAGATGATGGCATATATTCATAAATTGCCAAACCTCCATTGTTATTACCTACCTCTTTTATGTACGTTTTAATTTCATTAGTTACATCTTGGGCAGTTCCTAAGGCGTAGGTTGTTTGAATATTTGATGAGAGCCAAAATGCGACCTCTTGCTTTTCAGCAAACTTTTTAATATTTTCTACTCCAACCATTCGTGGGCTATCAAATTCAAATACATCAACTCCAGCATCGATAATGTCCGGCATTAGCTCGTGAATTTGTCCACAAGAATGGAGAATAAAATCCATCTTTAGATCGTGGGTTAGATCTACAAGCCTTTTATATGGTTCTTTAAAATGTTTTCGAAATATTGCTGGACTCATAAAAGGAGACTTCTGGGTACCCATATCGTCGGCAATAATTACAGAATTTAGGCCTGGATGGTATTCTTTATATTTCTCAATTAAGGTTAGAAAATAAGGAAGAATTTTTTTAATTAATTGTGAAACTTGCTTGGGTTTTCTCACTAAATCGACTAAAAAGTTAGTGAACCCCCTTAATTGAGAGCAGAGTGCAAAGAAGCCATTTGGAGCTAATTCGCCCACGGTATATTTATTTTTTCCCAATTGCTTCCATATCCACATCTTCGCAATTCGATATCTGTATTCAATCGAGGCATCTGGAATAGTAAAGTCATCTAATTTATCCCAACTTTCCTGCAATGGACCAAATGAGGGATGTCCTTTTGTGATATCATCTGATTCAGTGCCAGATGATTTCCAAATAGTTCCCCACTCATCAATACTATCATGGGGGCTATACCACCATTCTTTAGGATAACCCGCCTCCTTTCGATATTTTCGCTTCCATCGATAAAGAAATAAACGATAGGTTAATTTCGATATTTGATTAACCCCTCCTTGCACATGAGGAGGGTATTCTTTTGGCTGCCAAGACTTAGGAGGATAGATCGTCACGGGAAAGAAATCGGTTTTCAAACTTAATCTCGATAAAGGTACCCGATCCGGCTTATTAAAGTGAAAAGAATTTTTCACTCGTTCTTCACTATTCATTCTTATTTTATGTATGTTTTTTCTATAAGAAATTTATTGTAATTCTTTTAAATTATGAACCACTTAAAAAAATTTATAATTCCTTTTTTGTCAATCTAAGATTTCAATGAAATATTTTAGGTGGGATGCTAAATAATAATTAGTTAACTGATTACTGGAATTTATTATTTCCCCGTTTTTTCTTATTTTTTTTAATTAAAAACTATTTATGTAATTCTTAATTTAGATTAATATTAAACGAATATTAAAGTAATTTACATAAACTAACAATGTCTGAAAAAGACGACCGAAAGATCAAATATTGCGTGTATTGTGGTGAAGAATTGGAATCTGATGAGGTTTATTGCCCTAATTGTGGAAAACTGGTTGTTAAAGCCAAAACAAAGCCAGCTAGCCAGCCACTATCACCAAAAGTTAGAAAATGTCCAAATTGCGGCTCCTTAGTTGAATCTAATATTTTAAAGGAATGTCCTATATGTAGAACGAGATTAAAAGAGCCCCCTCGTAGAACTATTGAAGATTCAGAAAAGAGGACAGGGTTAATATTCACGGAAGATAGATTAGAATCTGAAGAAAAGTTCATAATAAAGCGTGAGCAATGGAAAATAAAGGAAGGGATGGGGGTTTTATATACATCTATTTTTGTCTATTTTATAATTCTGTCTTTTTTGCTCTTTCTTCTTCAAGAAAATGATATTTTTAGCATCTTATTGTTTAATGCATCAGAAATCGCGTTAGGATTATACCCTCTTTGGTATATCTATAATAATAAACATACTTTTGACAAGATAGGTTTTAACTTCGATAAAAAGAATCTTATTACTGCTCTTTTTATTGGTATTTCGGGAGGATTACTTATTCTGTTAATTGATTGGATTCAAAGCTTTTTTATAAGTTTAATAACAGATACATTAGGTCTTACGGCTGTTATTCAAGCCAGTATTACTATTCTAAAAAGCTCAGAATTGTTTTGGATTATACTATTGGTTATTATATATGCTTTAGCTATCCTATCAAAGGAAATATTATTTAGAGGCGTGTTGCATAATACTTTAATTGAGAGATTTGGAGATGATGTAAATGGAAAATTTATTGTAATTATATTGGTTGCGTTGGGATATTCGGCGTTATTTGCTTTATTTAATATTCCAATTGGATTACTTTACTTTATACCATATACTCTTATGAATATTATTCTAGGAATTGTATATGAACTTTCGGAAAGAAATATATTTGCAACCATTTGTGCATCAATGTTATATAACTATGTTAGTTTAATTCTTATCTTAGTTCTATAACGCCACTTTACTATTTAAACATTTATGGATGCTTTCAATTCTTAACTTTCCTCCGCGATGAGTTCATTTATCCCTTAAGCATATTACTTTTCCGTCATAATCGCGCCAAAATACGATCCTCTCGCCCAATTGCCTCTATTGTTTATTAATTCCGAATAAAGGTTATTCTTAATTGCTTAATATTTTAGATTAATTAATATCAGTTCTTATATATAATAATAAGGAAGCAAAGAACTATAAAAAATCAAATTCTATTGAAGTGGAGTTAACCAGATTGGTACGAAAAACTTATCGAAACAAAGGAAGTAAAGAGAACGTTGTTATTTCAATCGCAGGTGCCCATGGCGTGGGAAAGTCCACTATTTTCCGTTTATTGAAAAAGGAAGTCGGCGAAAGTAACAAGTTTAAATTCTTTCCCGAACGATATATTAAAAATCCACCGTTTCCCTTTGGTTCGAGGAATAAGCAAACCGCATTTCGCTCGGAGCTCCATTTTCTCCAACAACTTATAAAACGAAATAAAAATGTAGTGAATTTTGACAATCGGTATAATGGA
>CAZDJH010000434.1:0-3724 GCA_964505645.1 uncultured archaeon
AATAGAACCAGCAGGAGAAGGATATAAATTTATTGCAACAAAAATCGGAAGAAGGTTGACCATTAAGATAGGGTTAGTTCTCATAATTTCAATGATGTTTGTTGGGTTCTTAGCCCAAAAAAGTTTAATCTTGCTCTTACTTGCTTTATGCTTTTTTGGGGTTGGCTGGGGCTGCGTGAACGTAAATTCTATCGTCATAGTATGGCAATTAGCCCCAAGTGCCGAGAAAATAGGAACTTATACTGGTGCTTATTACTTCTTTAGCGTCTTGGCGGCAATTTTAGGTCCATATATAATTGGAGTTCTCTTAGATATTTTCGGAACCCCCACATTGTTCATACAGTGTGCAATCTTCTTCGCAATAGCCTTACTCCTCATGTTCTTCGTAAAACGCGGTGAAGTTGGACTCAGTGAAGAAGAAAAACTCGCAAAAGAAAAAGCTATGGAACGGATTTAAATTCATATTCAAATCTTTTTTTCTTTTTTTTAATCAACCTTGCTCACTAAGTCTTATTAATCTATTTTGAAAATCTATGTCAATGTATAATCCTTATCTTCAAATGCAGTTAAATTTATAATAAATTAACTTAATATTAATTAAAAGATAGATGGAATTAGAATGTCAACATCTTCGGAAAAGAAGTTTAATACAAAATTGGTTGGTTTTATAGGATTTGCCTTCTTTACTGCCGAAATCACGTGGGCTTTATATAATGTAAGAGTTCCCAAACTTTTAGAAAATTACCTACCGGACTATGAATCTGGTGCTCTTATACTCCAATTAGGCATCATCGGGCTATTAATGGCCTTGATAACATGTTAGGTGTTATTTTACAACCTATCATAGGTAATCTTTCCGATAAAACACGAACCAGATTTGGGCGTCGAACAACTTTTATGCTCATAGGAATCCCTCTTTTTGCGCATTCTTTTCAATAATTCCTTTTGAGAAGTTCAATTAAGAAAAAAAGAAAGAATTAGTGGTTGATGTTGATGTTAATATTCTCCACATCTTCGGGAATGCCTTTTATTGACTTCAAAAACCCGCCAATAATATTATTCAGCATTTTTTCCATAATGTCATTAAGAGGAATATCCTTATCATTAACTTTTAACTCGACGTCTGTCATTAGAATCACTTTTTAATTGGTTTGATTGATTAAAATCTCTAATGGATTATAAATATTGTTCTTTTAAAATAAAAATTATTTTGGTTAAAACCCATTTATTTTGGTGCCAAAATCAGATAAGTTTTAGTCGTATTTTAAAACAATTAATAGAAATTATTATTTCAATTTATTTATTTTAGGTCGGTATTAAGCTGGTAAAGCGCATTATATGCTTCTTTATTGAGGTGGTGCTCGATTTTACAGCAGAGTTCGTTAATAGTTTCCCCGTCTTGAAGATCCAAGACCTTTATGAAAAAGTCCTTAAGCGCTTTATACCGCTTTAGGATTGTCGTTGCGATTTCCTTTCCCTTTTCGGTTAACCGTATGGATTTTCTAGGGTCCCAATTGATCAAGCCCAACTCTTTAAGCTTATAGAGCATATTAGTTACGGAAGATGGTTTTACATCTAGAACCCCTGAAATCTCTGAATTTGAAACCCATCCACCGCGATTGCGCTTGGAAATTAGGTAGATTGCTTTTAGATAATCCTCTTGGCTCTCGTTTATTGCAGTCATTCTCCTAAAATATTTTACTCTTCATTGGAATAGATTACATAACAATAATTAAAAAATAAAAAAAATGATAAGTTATTTTTGTTCCAGCTCGGCGATTCTCTCGGAGATATCCTCCATAGCTTTGTTGATTCCGTCCATTTCGGACTCCAAGTAATTCTTTTCTTGCTTGAGCATATTGATCTCTTGATCCTTATCTAAGGTTCCTGCTGGAACATTTCCATAGACTGGCGCTCGGGGTGCTACGTTGGGAGTGTATCCAGGGGCTGCCCATACACCTGCTCGCCCACGGCCTCGTCCCCATGCCATACCTCGACCATATCCAACTCGCCCACGGCCTCGTCCCCCGCCCCAAGCCATCCCCATTCCAGGGCCCTTGGTATAACCGGGGGTGTTAAAACCCGCACAATATCCGAGTCCTCGGCCAGTCTTCGAACCCATTCCACCAGGTCCAGTACCATCTCCTCCAGGCATTTTTATTTTATCAACTCCTTTTGTATATATATTTTAAATGTAAATTTTTATTATCTATCTATGTAATATAAATCAATACGGATATTTAAGTTTTATGAATGATTATTCAGTTTGCTAAAATAACTAATACTATTACCCTTTAAAAACACCTTTTATATGTTTATGAATAATCATTCCCTATCCATTTTAAAATACTTTTTCAATAAAATCTTTAATAGCGAAAATGCCTTGAATTAAAATTTATTATATGTTTTTTTTGAAAATGAAAAGTTTATCCCAAATCGTATCTTTTAATTAAAGTATAAATAAAGCTAATATTTATCATACATTATAGAAGTGAAATTAAACCTTCTTGTTGAGTTGACTTAATATTACAGAACGTAGAGATGTGAACGGTGAAAGTAAGATTTCTATTTTAAGAAAGCGTGTTAGAACTCTTTTCTCGGACATTCAGCAGGGGCTCTTCAATCTCTACGAGGAGGATGAAGATTATGTCACTTTGGAACTTTCTACGACTAAGGCAGCGCAGTTTACAGAGAAAAAACTACAAGATTACGTGGATCAGCATAAAGTGACTCAATTGGACATTCGGGAGGCTCATGCGGACGATGTATCAATAATTAACGAGATCTACAATAAATCGTGGAAGGAATCGCGCCTTCCCATGAAAGAAGTCACCGAGGAGTTGTTTACAGAGATTTTTGAAGACCTGGACACCACTTTTTTTCTTGCAATCTTGGAATCGACGCCCGTGGGCTTCATTTTAATGGAGTTTAGTAAGGCAAATAAGAAAATCGGGTTGATATCTGGCCTCGCCATTTTGCCCAAGTACCAAAATAAGGGGTTTGGGAAATATTTGGCGCTTGCTACTTGGGAATATTTTAAGAAAAAAGATATTAACGAACTAAGGTGCGAGGTATATAAAAAAAACCAGCGGGCGCTAAATTTTATCAAGTCTTTGGGATTTGAAGAATACGGAAGCGGGGCCGAGTTGCATACATTAAAATAGAGGGTGAAACCTTTAAAATTCTTTATTAGTCTACCTCATTTATACAATATTCAGAGAAGAGAAAAAAGAAAAAAGAGAATAATAAAACGGGTAAGCAATTCACCCGATATAAGAAGCTTTTTATTTGTTTATTTGATTTGTAATCTTGGCTCGATAGGGGTAGATCCCTCGAAGTTTGTGATGACAGGACAATGGGAAAGGACCTTATCCATCATTTCTTGAACCTTTTCCTTGGGGGCGTTGGCCTTGATTCGAACGACAGGCTGTAATTCTTTATAGCCTGGAAGCTCATCCTCATCCAAACCAAAAATTCCGGAGAGATTTATCTTACCGCGCGAATAGACTTCTAATTCCTCAATTTCGATATCCATTATCTTCGCCCAGAATCTGGTGACCGCAATAATGCATCCGCCAATGGCAGATAAGATCGCTAATAATGGGGAGGGTCCCGCATCGGTTCCATCTAATCCAGCAGGTGCATCGATTATAAACTCATGGTTGCTTGCTCCCATGGTCGTTTTACATTGCATACCTTCACTGAGCATAATGCACTTGACGTT
>CAZDJH010000435.1:0-3719 GCA_964505645.1 uncultured archaeon
GAAAAAAAACATTTATCTCTTCATACTCATATGGAAAAAGTTCATCAAAGGATTTCTATTCGATAATAGAAATAATGTGGTTCAGCTGAGATACTACATGGACACGCAAATTATCGTCGTGTTTATCATTGTAGGCATCAAATAGGGTCTATAAGTTTTTAATCTATAATCAATCAAATTTGAAGTTATACAATAAATACGATTCCTATTCTGAATTATATGAGGTAGATTATAAGATCAGAATTCATATATCAACATAGAAATATAATAAAATAAAAAGATGAAAGTGAATAAAATGAAACCCCAACATATGCCTGTCTTAGAAGGGAAGGAAGCCAAAAAGTTCATAGAGCAAGATAAAAAACCTCTTAGTGAAAAGGATCAAAAACATTTAGAGAAATGTTTGGAGATTTATAAGAATAATCCTATAAAGAAGTAGATTTTTATTGACTTTAACAATATTGAAATAGAAAAACTAGACTTTTCTACTGATCTTTCTGATTTTGATTGTAGATATAATGATAGTTTAGGTTGCAATGATTTTATCCATAATGAAGAAGAATATATATTATTTCAAAAACAAAAACAAGGAGTAACCTATTTATTTCTTTATAATGGTGAGATAGTAGGATATACCACTATAGCAATGTCAAGTATATCCGCTAAGAGACTTACAGCTAAACATAAAAGAGATATCTACTTACTGAGGTATCCAAGTTTGCTTATTGGAAGACTTGGTGTCGACAATAATTGGAGAAAAAAAGGGATTGGAAGCTACATTTGTGATTGGTGTGTAGGTTTAGCAATGGAATTCTCCAATAGGTTAGGGTGTCGTTATGTGATTTTAGAGACATTAGAAGAAAATTTTGAATTTTATAAGAAATGTGGCTTTAAAAAAGCAAAAGAATTAAAAGAGGATAAAAAAATCTGGTTACATCAAAGATTATCAATTGAATAAACCTATTCAGCCTGCCACTCTCAACAGCGCGAGTGTGTGGAATTGAAAGGAGATATACGGTTCAAGCTTAGAACGCTTGTAGGTCCGCGTTGTATGAGAGAAGGAGCGAGAACTCAGAATCGAACCGAGCAATGTAAGACTTTCAATTGGAAACGCGGAAACGCGGGGGGTGTTCCCGGGGCGCGGGGGCGTGCCGTTTTACCTTTTTTTATTTTTTCTTTTTTTATTCTTATTTTTTTATTTAAACCATTCTTATATTTCATTTTTAGCGATCGCTACTCGATTATGAATCATTCTCCGAAAAAAACCTTCAAATCGAAATTATTAAAATTCGAAATCAATTGAATTTTGTAAGCGGCCATTAAATTTTATTAAAAAAAGATTCAATTAATTTTCATAAATAAAGGCTAAAATAAAATAGAGAGAGTTATTTGTTCTTTCGGCAGTATTCCACAAACTTTTGAGGGTGCTTTGCATATCCTTTCTCATTCAATCCCCCTAATCTTTCAATCAAAGTAGGGTCTAGTGGATTTCCCCCAATTTGCAGCACATGGAGTTTTTTTAAATTTTCCAGACCTTGGATTTCTGAAATTTGATTATTATTTAGAAACAGTCTTTTTAACCTGGAAAAATTTCTTAAGCCTTGAATTTCTTTCAGATTGTTATCATTCAGCCTTAAAGTTAAAACATCTAGATCCTCTAAATTTTCAATCTTCGTTATTTTATTGGATGCTAAAGTTAGGGTTATAAGCGATGTGAGCCTACCTATCGACTTTGGGAGAGTTGAAAGTTTATTATTATTCAAATCTAGGGTTATAAGCGATGTGAGCCTACCAATCGACTTTGGGAGAGTTGAAAGTTTATTATTATTCAAATTTAGGGTTATAAGTGATGTGAGCCTTGTTATAACCTCTGGGAATATCTCAATAGAATTATCTTTTAAATTTAATTCTCTGAGTGAGGAAAGCCTTCCAATCGACTCGGTGAGCGCCTTCAGTTCGTTGGAACCCAATATTAGCATTTTGAGTGATGTGAGCCTTGTTATAACCTCTGGGAGAGTTGAAAGTTTATTATTATTCAAATTTAGGGTTTCAAGTGATGTGAGCCTTGTTATTGTCTCTGGGAGAGCTGTAAGTTTATTATTATTCAAATTTAGGGTTATAAGTGATGTGAGCTTACATATCGACTTGGGGAGAATCGTAATAGAATTTCCTTCTAAATTTAATTCTCTGATTGAGGAGAGGCTTCCAATCGACTCGGGGAGCGCCTTCAGTTCGTTGGAATTCAATATTAGCATTTTGAGTGAAGAGAGGGTCCCTATTGCCTCTGGGAGAGTTGAAAGTTTATTATTATTCAAATTTAGGGTTTCAAGTGATGCAAGGTTTTCTATCGACTTTGGGAGAGCCTTGATCTTATTCCCTTTTAAATTTAATATTTTAAGTGATGTGAGATTGCCTATGGACTCTGGTAGAATCGTCAATTTATTATCACGCATTTTTAATTCTTCGAGTGAGGTGAGGGTTCCGAGTGCTTCTGGAAGCATCGAAAGATTATTCCCATCTAAATTTAAAATTTTTAACGAATCTAATTTAAATAATCCCTTTATTTCGGAAAGCCTTTTAATGTTTTCATGTCTCACCCATAAAGAATGTATTGCATATCGGACTTCACCTTTATATTCAACCCGAACTATAGATAAATTTTCAAGCTCTTCTTTAGTAAAATATTCGAAATACGATTTATTCTCTAAGAAATATATAACTTTCAGAAAAGCTTTCTCTACTCTTTTGGCAATTTCTTCTTTAAAAACTTTTTTAGCAATCGGGTCGCCTACTTGAGTTAACTTCTTTAATAAAGGAAATGCAAGTCGCATATCCAACAGCCGAGTGTCATAATTATTTTCAGCCCAAGCTTGTAGATTGGAGCAGTGCCCCCAGAATTATGTTTCGGGATCTAATAGCGCTTTATGAGATTCGTGTTCCTTACTGTAGAATTCTATTGCCTCATCTATGCTCTCCATCTCATCATAATCTTTCATATGATCTTTTTCTAAATTAATTAATAGATATTTGCACTTCCGAAACACATTCCCCGCGATATAAATGGCCGTTTTACCATTGTCCAACTTTAGAGTAAGATATTCATTGATTTTAAATTCCTTCATTATTATCACTTGGTACTTTACAAATGGTAGTGATGAGTATTAAAACTTTCTATGAGGTGATATGTTCATATTATAGCAATGTTTTCACCCATACGGCTCGATATTTTTATATCCAACGGTGGAGCTTTATGAAAGGATTCAGGCTTAGAACGTGCTAGGATTACTGTTGTATGGGAGAAAGACCTTTTATGAACAGTAGAGTGTTTAATCGGTTAAAATGATTTCTCAATCGTAAGAAAAACCTCATATCTACATTTATTTATGACGTTTAACGAGGGATACTGTTATATTTATGAGAACACCTACCCCAATAATAACGAGGATTATAATTATTGCCCATAAATCTAAAAATTGAATTACTAATGAAATAAATCCCAGCGAAAGGCAAATTACGCTCATACCTATGTAAATTTTTACGATTGTTATTGAACTCATCCAATCTAAATTCTTTGTATCTGAATCACTATTAATAATATCAATATCACTTAATCTATCAAAAGATTTTGACAAGGATACCGTGTATACATGGATAAAGATACCGTGTATACATGGATAAAGCTTCATTCCGAGGACTTCTTGGACTCGATTAGAGACACA
>CAZDJH010000436.1:0-3718 GCA_964505645.1 uncultured archaeon
GTATATTTGTAATTCCTTCTTAAATATAAAATAAATCGCTTTCTATTTATAATCTCAACGAAAAAGTAAGGTTCTAAGAAATACGGTAAGAGTTTATAACCTATACTATTTGGTATAAAAGAATTCAAATTATTAAATTGAATCAAAGAGAAATAAAACCTTGATCTATGGTTTCACTCTCTTGAATTAAATAACAAAATCCTTTTCTTAACGTGAATTGGATATGAGTCATATCTTTAAGAAGACCCGAATAAAATAGCTCCTTTCCGGCAGGAAAAGCCCCTCTCACGGACTTCACTTCAAATCCAAGATCACTCGCTATTTTGCAGATCGTCTCTACGATTGAATTATCTAAATAATGGTAGGCGATCTGATTCTCAATGGTTAAATTCATTTCTTCTTGATAATGATCATATATTTTACGTATTCTAAGAAACAGAGATTGAGCAGGCTTTCCACAGAAACATAGACAGCGACTTAAGTTTATCTTTGCTTTTATGACTCTAAATCGAATTCTCTTATTTTCTGAATTAAGATTTTTTCGAGTTATGAATTTAGCCCACCCTTTTGCGTATAACGGGGCATCCTGAAAAAAATACAATCCATCTCCTAACCAATTCCCATTATGGGTGGATATATGATATCTGTTCATTTCATAATTACTAAAACGCTCTTCCACATATCCATGATATCCGTACACTAAACCTATTTCTTTTAAAGCATCATCAAAAATTTCCTCAGCTTCTTTTTTTGAATAGGTTTCAAAAAATTTATCAGAAAAAGTCATTTCTAATTAAAGATTATAATTGATTGGAGCTTAAGGGTAAATCAATTCACTCTTCATTTTCAAAATCGAATTCTGTAAAGAACTCATATATCGGAGGTTCCTCGCAGCCACTCGCTTTATTCTTTACTACAATTTTATTATCCTTAACGGATAGTCCTCCTAATTCGAGACATTTTTCGAAGGTATATTCTGAGTACATAAAGACTTTATCAAGGAGTTCCACTTGCTTTTCCTTAATTTCAGAATATTCCTTTAAGCCTTTATCATTTTTCTCTTTCATGAGTAAAATACAATCCCTAATTAGAATTATTATGTATTATTTAATATATTATTTTTAAATATATTTATATTTCTCACTATTTATAAGGTAGATTTCATATAAAATTTTAATTATACAAGAATTTTTCAAAATATTAAAGAGGAAGGGATTATTTACCAATTAATCACTGCTCTTAATCTTCTGCTTCATCCCAGAGCTCTAATTCGCTTTGGATTTCTTTTGATAAATACTTTTCTTTGAAGTTTAGCTTTTTGGTGGTGTTAAGTGCAATGATTAAGATTTTATCACTAAGATACTCTTTAATGTTTTTAACTCTTTGGAATAATTCATCATCTAAAATATTGGGATTTTCTTGTTTTAAAAATAAAATGGTTGCAAGAGCTTCTAAGAATTCGGATTGATGATTTCTATTTAAGGGATGTGATAAGACGTCATTTTTAATATTCTGTGAGATTTTTAATTCCTTTTCATTTAGGTCATAATTACTTTTTAAAGAGGCAACAAAATCTGGATAATTATAATAATCATCAGCCAAACTGGGACAATATGGTCCATTTAAATATAGATTGAAATGGTAGGATAGTTCCATTCCGAGAGATTTCGCAATAAATGTTAACTTTTGAAGTAAAATCGTGTTTCATAGTTCTGGAGTAGAGTTGGATCATTCAAAGAAATTCCTAATTTATTCACAAATCCTCTAATATGCTCAGAAAAAGTAAAACTCGTTTGTAATTATCTTCTAGTTAAGGTAAGTTCCGCAGGCTTTCTCCTTCCGGGAGAATAATCCTCAAAGGCTCCAATAATAAGGGTAGTGTCTGGGTTTAATCTTTCTAGAATTTCGTCCTCAATATACACGTCCATTTCCTTATTCTTCGAGACTTCATCTACCTCGATATAGGTGTTTAGAATCTCTATATCCTCTTTATCGGCTAATTGGACAATCTCAGTTGAAACATCTCCTGAACCTTTAGATGAACCTATCGATTCTGCGGAAGTTCCAAAGCATTCATTAGCACTCGTGCAACTCGAACATTCCATGCTCATGGACGCCTCCCTACTCGCCATAGATCCCAAACCCCCTGGTCCCGGTGTTGCTCCCATAGGGTCTGCTCCCCCCCCAGGACCTGCACAATCCGTGCATGGATTTTTAGAGTCTCGCCGAATCACGATCACCACCTCTTCGGAACCATATTCCTCACGGATTATACGACTCTGCTCCTTAATTAACCGACGCGCATCGTTGGTAATGGAAACCTTAATACTAGACCACCACGATAACCTTTTTCTATTTATCTTACTAAGATAAATAAAATTATCCTCTATAAAAAATTTTCATTTATATTATATAATAAAAACGAGTTTGGAGATTAGAAGCCCAGAAAAACGCCCTATTGAAAAGTCGAATCTATCATCCGTTTTGCGTTGCCAAACTGGGAGATATCCCCGCTCCAATCTTCCAATCCCTTGCGGTATTCCCGCTCGAATTCTAGCACGAACTCATTCAAATGGTATGCTTGCTCGTAATGGTACTCATCCACGATTAAAACCCCTATAATCTCATTTCCGTGGCTAAAGAGGATTGACTTATCTTCATGTTCAATTTTTTTTATATCGGAATTGGTCGCAAGGATCTCCTTTAACAAAGATATTATACCTCCAAAAGCGCCGCCTGCCAGTGTGGCATCCATGGAGGCTCTTTCCCCTTCGGGGCTTTCTTTCTTTCCTTCCTCCGACCCTATTGGTTCTTTTTGCCCTTCGGTTTGAAATGAGTGGTCAATAATAGGGAGAAAAGCCCCCTTCTTAATTATAAAGAGCCGCTCTAATTGCATGATCCACCTTAGATCCTTTAATTCGGGATAATCAGACCAAGCACTTGCGATTAATATCCCGCCTACAAGCATAAAAACAGCGATTATTAGCATCATTGAATCACCAAGATCATCTCCGAACATCTTTAATATATGTGAGGTCCCCGCTAATGTGATCCCTGCGCTCAACTTAACGGGAGCCTTTTTCCGCCGGACAATCTCTAAATCGTCAAATATAATTCCGTAATGAGCAGAAGTGATCGCAAAAGACACGATTATGGAGAACATAAAACCCAAATTTATAAACAAAGCCTCAAGGTTCCAATTTAAAAGGTAAATGATTACAATACTTATTATCATGAGCGGAATTACCACTTCGGTCATTCTAAGTTTAATATGTATGGAATCAATACTTGTTAACGCCGCCATTTTGGGATGCTTTTGGAAATATCGTTCCGTAAAGAAGATAAAACATGCCATTCCCACGTTTAAGGAAATTATGGAGATGTTTTGGAACACATATTTTTGCATGCCGGCCTTGCTTCAGATCCTGGTCCTGCTCTGTTTGCCTCTTCTACGCTTGTGGAACCATTGGGGAAACCGACCCTCAGAAAGAATCCTGCGGAAGTGCTTTTGAGACGCGCAAAGGCTTATGAAGACTGGAGCGCGACCCAACGAAATACTTTCAAGGAAATATGCGGCAAGGCCATGCGAAGTCTTGATTACGGCATTCCGTTTTGAAGCCGGTATGCTTTTGGCATTCAGTCGGTCTCCCGGGGTACGGCATGAGAGAAAAAAGATGAGCCTTAAAGGCACTGTTTTCATGGCGGTTCACATCTTCTG
>CAZDJH010000437.1:0-3702 GCA_964505645.1 uncultured archaeon
GAGATCTATTTTGTCATCTGGAATAGAGTCGTAAATTTCTAATATATACTCATATCTTTCGATTACTCTGTTGTTTAAACCCCGTTCCTTTTCTTTTTGCGCCTTTTTCTTAATTAATTCTATTTTATCTAGCTTCATTTGTATTTCCTTTGGAAGCGATTCTTTAGCCCCTGATAATTCTTGTTGCTTATCTTTTTCTTGGAGATTTACAAGTCGGTCCTGATATTGTTGTTCTCTCTTCTTGATTTGCTCCGCTCTCCTCCTTTTTTTTTCAATCGCTTGTTTTTTATATTCTTCTACCCTCTTAATCTCCTCATACAAATCGTCTACTTGCTTCCACCAGCCAAGTTCCTTAAATAAATCAATTGCTAATCTATATCGCCTTTTTGCTTCATCATACTCCTCTTTCTTTATAAGTTCTTGAGCTTTTCCTAATAATAAATCCGCTCTACTCAAATATTCTTCCTCTTCAGCTTTATCCATATTCTTCCTCTTCAGATTTATTCTTATATATATAATATGTAAAAATAAAAATTCCTAAATAATCTTTTCTTGCCAAACAAAGGAGAGGAATATTCGAGGGATGATTGGAAACCAATACGCCAACTATTATACGGGGGTTATGATGGCCTTCCTAATCAGAACGGGTTATGTAAAAGACCCGCGAATAGAGAAAGTATTTAAATCGCGACTTCAAATGCGGCATAAGGATGGAGGATGGACGGTTCCTATGCAGACCCCTCAATTAAGCCGCGAAACCCGCAATAAAATTACCTCCGAATATGGCGAACCCCTTAAGCCTAAGAAAGATAAACTATTTTCTCGATTGGCTACAGAGTTGGTTCTTAGGGCTTTCGCCGCTGACCCACGTTGCCGCTATCTTGAAAATGCCCATCAAGCTGGAAATCTATTAAAATCATGATTTTTTAAGCATGATCATTATGAATCTTATAAAGCAGCTAGCTATTGGACCCAATTCGCATTTTGGTGACCAAATTTAAAAACTGCGCTTGATCCTTATCATTATTGGGTTTTTCGCATCATGATACAGACATACATAAAGTACTCAATTGGTTTATTAGATGGTCTATGGGATTTGACCTATAGAAAGGGAAAAAGTGGGTTTAAGGATACTCAGAAGAATAGAGAACTGCGTTTATGGCTAACTCTGGAGATATGGAGGATTTTTAAGGGATTCTTTTCAGATTTATAATTCAAAAGTAATCTTTAATTGATTTTAATACTCTTTTTTGAATAAACATTTACTATAGATGCGATTAGAAACCAAAATTGGAAAAGTTATAAAATTTTGGATAATTTATTACAATTAAAGAGATATATTGTGGAGAATCATTATGGAAAAGTTAAAAATAGGCGTACTCGGGGGTACGGGAATGGTTGGACAGAATTATATACGTTTGTTAGAAGACCACCCTTGGTTTGAAGTAACCGATATCGCCGCATCGCCCAGATCTGCGGGAAAGGAATACCACAAAGCTGCCGGATATAAATGGCAAATGCCGGTTCCTATTCCAAAATCCGTTAGAAATGTTATTGTCAGGGACGTTCAAGATTACGAGGATATTCCAGAAGATATTTGTTTTGTATTTTCTGCAGTAAATATGCCCACGAAGGATAAAATAAGAGAGGTGGAATTTGAATATGCTAAAAGGGATATTCCGGTTATCAGTAATAATTCCGCTCATCGATGGACTCTTGATGTTCCTATGATTATTGGTGAAATAAATAGTCATCACGCTGAAATAATCCCCATTCAACAGAAAAACAGAGGTTTTTCCAAGGGATTTGTGGCTGTCAAGCCAAATTGCTCCTTACAAAGTTATTTAACCGCAATTCATGCCCTGGATAAGGCGGGATTCAAGATAGATAAGTTAATTATTACCACATTACAAGCTGTATCAGGCGCAGGATATCCTGGAGTTGCCTCTTTAGATATGATAGATAATATTGTACCTTATATCGGCGGAGAGGAGGAAAAAACGGAGAAGGAACCCTTAAAAATTTTAGGTACGGTGGGAGAAAAGGGAATTATTAACGACAATTCTATTCAAATAAGCTCGACTTGCACGAGGGTACCCGTTAGAGATGGACATACGGCTTCGGTAAATATGAAATTTAAAGATAAAATTCCCTCTAAAGAAAAAATAATCGAAATTTGGGAAAATTTCAAGGCGCGCCCTCAAGAACTTAACTTGCCCTTTGCACCAAAACAACCGATTATGTATTTGACTGATACTGATAGACCACAACCAATTAAGGATAGGGATAATGATAAAGGAATGGCGGTAACTGTAGGTCGATTAAGGGAAGATAGTATATTTGATTATAAATTCGTGAGCCTAAGTCACAATACCGTTCGAGGAGCAGCAGGGGGAGCTATTCTAATGGCTGAAATGCTGAAGACTAATGGTTATATCGAATAATCTTCTTCTTTTTTTCTAAAACTCATACCAATCAATTAAAATTGGCAGCAATATTTTAAAAAGTCGATAGGAGCTAGTTTCCTTCAGGAATTTAAATATCGGCAGCTCGGGATACATTTTAAAATATTTTTCTTTCTTAAATTGTTTAATCAATGATATTCGGGCAAATAGATTAAGTTTTGAAGGATTAAAAAGTATTCTTTTGATGAGGTTTTCTATAAGATATTTATCTATTGCAATAACAGAGCTAATATAGCCGTAATTTTCTATTGCATTCATCCAAATTTCTGGAAGATCAAACTCCTTATTATTATTCTCGTATATCACTTTTTTTGGGATTGGCTTGATCTTCTTTAGGGCATTTTCCTCAATCTCTAATAAGAGCGCTTTATCAAAACCTTCTACAATGCGATTCTCAATTTCTTTACTCTTATTCTCCTTTAATAGACCCACATCCGTTAAAATTATTAAGATTTTATTATATAACCCAAAATTTCGACTAATAGAATTGAAAACAACTTCAGAAATTTCCCAATGAGATAGTTTCTTTAAGTTAATATTCAATTTAATCATCTTCATCAAAATACGGATTAAGGCATTGTAAATAAGAGGTCTAGGATCTTTAAACCATCGAATCTCGAAGCTTCGAAAGCCATATAATAATTGTTGCACAAAAAGTTTAATTCTCTCCAAAGAAATAGGGGTCCTAAATTCAAGTAATGTTTTGAGTATATATAATACGTCATCAATGTGAAAAAGATAAATAGGTTTGACCTGCAACTCTTTATAAGTATTATCTATTATCTCTTTTTCCCCTAGACTGTTAAAGTCCAGTCCGATCTCTTCGGGGACCCATAGATTAAAATCGATGTCAGATTGCTCGGATTCATTTTTTCCAAGTTTTATTTTTACGATAAACGATCTTTCTTGAGAATAAAAGACAATTATACACTTTTTTGACGGGATAAAATCATATAAATATGTATAAATGTGAGATAATTTAATTCTTCCTATTAAATTAGAAATCTCCTTTAAGAAATTTATAATATTCGGTTTTGGATAAATAGTAAATAAATTATTTTCTATTAAATATTGTATTAAGTCAATTGCTTTCAATATAAAATCTTTAGGATGGTCATCTTGAACATCCTCTAAGTATTTATCTACTTTATCTAAACCTTTCTCTTTAATTATTCTAATATGAGATATGAGGATATTTTTTTCCTCTGAAATTATATTTTGTACCTTATTAAATAAA
>CAZDJH010000438.1:0-3696 GCA_964505645.1 uncultured archaeon
CAAAAAATGACCTTAAGCAAGAAATAGCAATACAAGACGATTATATTGAAGAATTAATTGAAAAGCACGATTTCATCGCCTTTCTCAAGACCTCTTCGAAAACGGGGAAAAATGTACATAAAGCTTTCAAGATCCTTACAGAAAGCATCTTGGAAAACTTAGATATTATTTAAAACGCATCGTCTTCCAAATAAGTAACCACTTATCTTTAAAATTTTAATGATAAAAAATATTAAGTAATGACTATTTCTAATTATAATCTGATATGGGAAAACTATTGATTGTAAGTGATTTTAATGTTTTCTCTATTTTTATTTACCAATAATTAATCTAAAAACGTGAAAAGTATGGCTCATAGAAATTCCGACTCAGAAAGTATAGGGAGGGTCAAGAAACCAAATAGACGGGCGGGCGAGATGTTTGCGCGTGTTCTGGATATTTACGGGAACGATCGCATGTTGGTTTTTTGTGAAGACGGAAAGCGAAGGATCGGACGTGTACGCGGAAAAATTAAAAAACGCGTATGGATTCGCCGCGGAGATTTAGTAATTGTAAATCCGTGGGACTGGGAAACCGAAACCAAAGACAAGCTCGGGAAGGCGGAAATTACTTGGAGGTATAGAAGGAACGAAATTGCGTGGTTAAATCGGCGTAATAAAATCCCAGACAGACTTGACATTAACAATATCCCGCTTTAAACCAAAAATCGATCTTAATTTGGCAGTATAAATTAGGATCAATCGTATGGAAAATTTTTTAATTGTCCGATGCTTTCTATAATATGCTGATTTTCCCAAGATTTTTAAAAAATTTAAAATAAAAGAATAATTCAAATAAGGAACGAAAGGAAATAAAAATGTCGGAACAAGAAGGAAAGATTGCCAAGGAGCAAGAAGCTGAGAGTTTATCGACTCTTTTTGCCGTGAGAACTACACTCAATCAAGAAAGTAATATCTTAAAGCAGATATTCTATCGATTCCGAATCCTCGAAGAGGTCCCGGACATAAAGGCTATTTTGGTATCTCCACTCCTTCCAGGCTACATTTTCTTTGAAGCGCCTCAGAAAAGAGATGTACAGATTGCAGTACAAGGAATAAGCCATATAAAAGGTAGGATTGTCCAAAACATCAATTTAGGTGAAATACAGCATGTATTATTACCCCGTAGCGTCACGGAATATCTTGAAGTCGGGGACACCGTGGAGATCATTAGTGGTGTATTTGAAGGAGCTCGGGCGAAGGTAACAAGGATGCCTAATGATACTTCAAGTAGCGAAGAGGTGGTCGTGCGATTGATTCAAGAAGAAACGCCGATTACAATTAAAATTCATGGGGATTATCTCAAGCTTGTAGAGAAGAAGGAAGTCGAGGAGGAAGAGAAGAAACCTGTCCCTAAGGTGAAAGTTAGCAGTACTGAGCAAACCATAACAGAATTGGATAAGGCCCTAAGTTTTGATGATGAATTTGAGCCAGAGTTCGAGGAAGAAGACGCCTACGAAGAAGAGTTCGAGGATTTCGAGGAGCAAGAGGAAGAATTCGAAGAAGAAGAAGAGGATGAATGGGCTAAATTCGACGGCTTTTAAGGTATTACCCCTCTGAATTTAAGAACGACAGGGTTAAGCTGAGGATAGTTCCCAGTTCCTTTAATCAAGCAATATATTTGAAGAACATCGTAACCCAAGATGTATGACTTCCCTTATAGTTGCGATGAAATCAAAAAAAGTTAAAAACGAATTATAAACGGATTTTTGAAATCTATGGATTTATATAGTTGAATTATCTTTATTTGAATATGTAGTACCTTTTTTGTAACTCTGTATTATAAATTTTCTTTTAATCAGAGCGACCAAAATGTAAGGAGAATTATAATAATGGGGATTAAGAACTTTTTCATTCAAAAGTCTACGGGGGAACTAATCTTTTTTAAAGCCTATGAAGATATTTTTGATATAAAACTTACCTCCAGTTTTCTAAGTGCCATATTTAGCTTTGTAAAGCAAACGCTTAAGACAGAAAAATTATCGGAGATCGAGGTCGGCCCTTTTCGTTTTATTTTTGAAATTGAGAAGATGGCAAACGACGAGCTGTTATTCGCAATATTCGCCGACCGAACCGATAATTTAGTGGAGCTCCGGAACCAGTTGCGCGAAATCAAATCGCAGTTCTTGGATAAATTCGATCATGTATCTTACTCATCGGGCTTTGATGGAGAGATCAGTAAGTTCAATAATTTTGAGCATAACCTAGAAAACATACTGGAAAACAATAAAAAACTCTTATCGGATGAAAAACAACAGAAAGTCATCCAAATCTTTGATGAATTGCACACATTTTCGGTATATGTAATTTCTTCAGCGTTAATCACCCAGACGGGGAGGGTTATCCTTTCCTATCTTGACGCCAACGTCCTTTCGGAAATCATACGTTTGTTGGAGGGGCGCTTTATCACGGGGAATTATTATGTGGAGGAACTGATCTCATTAGAAGATTTTGGTATTCTCTCCTTGAAAGGTATCGATGACCATTTCATATCCGTAATACAATTCAAACAAGACTGCCCCTTTGAAACCGCACTCCTTATTTCGAAGAAGTTCGCTAAGCGATTGCAAAAATTAATTGTGTAATCTTGTAGTGAATTTCTGCTGAAATCTCAAAAAGGACATGAATTTTGGGGGAAGGCGTTAATAAGAAAAAAAGAATAAAAAGAAAAAGGATAAAATGTTGGAATAAGTAGGCTTATAATCTATACACTCATTTTGAAGAGCGTTCTTAGGGACATACTCATGATGTATTGCTGAATCTGGCGGGTTCCGCCAATAACTTCTTGAATTCTTGAGATGTTCATATAATCGTGCATAGGTGTATTATCGCACACACCAGCACCTCCCATAAGATTGCCCATTTCATAACAGCACTCCTTAGATAAGAGTGTAGTTTGATATTTGAGCTGGCTCGCGGATGCGACCATGGCTTGTCTGACGGCTCCAGGAATTTTATCCTCTCCGCCAAACTTTTCTACCTTCTCGTCGTAAGATTGAGCGAATTTAATTAAGGCGAGTGTCGCATTGGTCGTTTTTGCCCAGAAATCGCTTAATAGGAACCCAACGCCTTGCCATTTGAGGATTTCTCTTCCCATTTGCTCTCTCATATTGGCATAAATCGCAGCGAGGCAGACTGCACCCCAACATTGGGATACAGAGCCCATGGAAATTCCTAATCTTTCTGGAACTAAACCTTCAAATAAGTGAGCTTTCCCCTTCCCAATTCCTCCTAATACATACTCCTTTGGAACACGTAGATCTGTTAATTCTTCTTTTCCTAAGTATAACTTTGGTACCCAAGGAATTCCGACCCGTTCCACATGAAAGCCGTCCCAAGTAGTATCAATTAAGAATTGAGCCATCTTGTTTGAGTCATTAGCCTCTGCTGTTGCGTAGGCTACTACCCAGTCAGATTTTGGAGCATTTGTGTTATAGATTTTTGTCCCATTTAAGATAAAGCTCCCATCATCATGCTCCTCACATGTGGTCAACATATGGGTCGCATCGGAGCCTCGTTCGGGCTCGGTGATTAATATGGCGCCAGCACTATCGCCTTTCAACATATCCCTTAATGCTTCTTTGCGAACTGGAACGTCATCGTGATGTTCATATAGTGGATTGGTTGCTAAAACCGTTGCCCCACTCCCCATTGCGAA
>CAZDJH010000439.1:0-3696 GCA_964505645.1 uncultured archaeon
TTACCTTCTTATCCAATATTTTTTATTGCGTTAAAGGAATCAAAATTTAGTAGAATAGAAAAAATTTGCCTAACAATAGTACTGAACATTGCTCTCTACATACTTTTTGGTTATTTTGGATATTTATGTGGATTCGGGATGTACAATTTTTTCTTTTACTCAATATTAATTATAACCTTTTTTATATTACTTGTTTCTGCTCTTCTTTTTCAATATCATAATGGAATGCTCAAAGGAGTAATATATTCATACAGACTTGAGCAAAAAAAAGATTTTATAAAAGGATTTTCTTTAATGAATTTTTTAAAAAATTACACGAATTTAAATCTAATTTTATTGAGCGTCTTTATACTCATGTTATGTATTTTAAATTTCGTGGCCACGGCAGGCACCTTCTGTGGTACCGATGCTTGGTTTCATATCTCGATTGTGAGAAAAATAACAGAGATGAATATTCTTCCTATGAATGAATATTTCGGAAATACGGGACTTCATATCATTGGAGCCCTGCTATATTATTTTGCAGGATTGGATTTTCTTTTAATCCCGAAACTTTATATTTTCATAACAATTCCGCTTTCAAGTATTGTATTGTATATTTTGTTCCAGAAGATATTTAAAAGTAAGGATTTAACGATATTTGGGGTTTTTTTAGCAGAATTCTGTTCTTTAGGATTTGGCGGGATAATGCAGGCATACTGGGCGGTAACGATTTCATACCTTCAAGGATTAGTAATTTTCTATTTGCTTTATTTAAGAGTGGGGGATTATATTGAAAGAGAAAATTTTGAGTTTAAAAGTGTAATCTCTTCCATGGGATTTACATATATTATTGTTATTATACTTTTCTTAAGTGCATTATTCACCCATTCTTTAGTGGCGATGATAATGATTATTTCTTATGTATGGATTTTTTTAATTTACTTCATAAAGGATTATAGGAGATCTATAGATTTTATCTTATTATGTGGTCTTGTCGGAATTTTTTTGTTTTTCTTCCAGTTGGATTTTGCAACAGGGCATTTTGCCGTCTTTAATCGCATACAATTACGTTTGATATATATCGTTTTATTATTCGTTGCTTTAATGGTTGGTCTTTCCCCTATTATCTGGTCTTTTGTTAAGAATATCAAATATAATAAAAAAATGGCCGCGTTATTCGATTCTGAAAATATCCCACAATATCAAAAGCGTGAAACCAAAATTGTAATACCCATCGCTATTGCAATTGCTATTTTCTTCAGCTCACTCTTTTTCATTGGAAATCTATTCATTTTTAATTACCAACTACATGTAATCCTTACCGTCATAGATATTATACTTTTTAGTTTTTTTGGGGTTTGGGGTTATATATTGTTCCAGAAATCGAGTAAAGGGAAACTTCTTTTTGTTTGGTTAGTTGGTTTCTCATTTTTCATTTTATTTGGTCTGGTATATGATCTTCTTATTTTTGTAGAGGGTCTATGGTTGAGAATTTTGCACATGGCGTCTCCCATAATCTTAATTGGGTTCCTTTCCTATATCTATAAATTAAAAAAAATACGCCTATTGCGCCAAAAAAAATATAAAATCTTTTTGTTTTGCTTAGTTTTATTCTCCCTTTTTGCATCCATCCTCCAGATTTCATCGTATTATAATGAATCGGGTTTAAAGTTAAGGGAAGTAACTGTTAGCAAATGGTATGGTACTTACTGTTCGGAAAAAAATGTATTAATCACGAAAACAGGGTTGAATTATCCATTTATGTTTTATTTTTATCCTTATCATGAGAATGATCAGTCTCTTGGCTTATATGATATAATGGAGTATAGAGTATTGAATAATACCTATGCAATTCCCGAGAATCATTATAAAGGGTCTACAAATCAATTAACTGCATTGAAAAGTAAATATAATACGAATGTATATCTATTTCTATCCTCTCAATTCTTCACTCTAGGTAATTGGGAACTTTATGGTGCCTTGGAGCGAAAAGATATATTGGAGTATTATAATCTTACTTACCTCAACCGGGTTTTTTCTTCAAAAAGCATATATCAACAAGATGAACCCCTTTATTGGGTTATTTAAAAATTAAGATGGATTTAATATTTTAAAATATAACTACTCAATCATCTTTTTATTCATTTTTTGTATTAAATCCTTATCAGAAGAGTATTTTTGAGGGGTTTCGGATAGTTTAATTAATTTGGGGACCCTCCCCGTTTTTCCAATCTTATCCCCACGACTGATAAATGCGCCATATACATCCGCAAGGTCATCTACGTGATCTAACGCATCTTTAATAGATTTTTCAAGATCTTCTCCTTTAACCTCATTGGCGATTCTTGTTGCCGCCGCATCGGCAAGAGACGCATTTTTTGCAAATATCGTCACCGCATCAGCTTCACCGAGACTGATCGCATGTCCTATTGTGGCTGAACTCGTTGCTATGCCTATAGGACAATCCTTTTTTTCAATTAAAAACCCTAAATTAAAATTTAATTTATTCTCGCCGGCATATAAGGCGATTTTCATTGGCTCCTCCGAATCAATAGCAATTTCACCACCATTTTCCACAAGTGCAACTATCGGAGTTTGCTTTATATTATCGCTATATTTCATAGCAGCAAGCATAAGGTCTGCTAAAGCTCCAGCAACTGCCGCCATCGGACCTACATTACATATATACCCCGCCTCACTCATTAATTGTATCACCTCATACTCGGAATCTGTCTTTACGGGGCTAAAGGAGGTTAAAAATTCGTCATTAAGGGCGACAAATTTCTCTAAAATTTTCCGATGATGGTAAAAAGTTTTTTTAGCTCTCAAGATTGCTTTTTTGGATTCAGATATAATAGTAAGATTCGATTCTTTTTCTATATAACTAAGTTTATAGGTTTTCACTATTTTTTTTACCTTCAGTATAGGTCCAACATAAAAATATAAATAAACCTTTTTTTATATATTTAGTATAATAAACACATACAATAAATACATTTAGTACTTATCTAAACAAATGATTAACAAGAACTTTAACGTTTTAGTCTCCCAATTAAAAGAGAAATTAGATATCGAATCTGCTATAATCAATAAGTACGGAATCGTACTAGAATCAATTTTGAAGCAATTTCCAAAAGATTCCATGGTCCCCCAAAAAATTTTAGATTTAATTCAAGAACGGGATGCGATTGCGGATTCACTCAAAGTTGATACTATTGAATCTCTTGTTATTGGGACGGTGAATTTCTATTTCCTCTTTACAATTAGTAAGGATATTATTTTAATCTCTAAATTAGATTTAGATAAAGATTTAGCTAAATTTATTCCGAATATCAGTCGATTTTTACAAAATTTTATTGAAAAAATTTATGGCTTTGAAAAGCCCGAATTTGCCAGATTTTCATTTTCAAAGGAAATAGAAGACATGGAACAATCCATAAATAACGACCAACCATATGAAGGGAAATATTCCATAGTCAAAGAATTGGTAAAATACATATCTAAATTATAAATTTAAAATTATAACAATAGTTTCACACGCATAGGAAAGGAAAACGGTTATTATGTTACGTCAAGTCTATATATATAAAAAAAAAGATCTTTTATTTTTCCGCAAATTTGGAAAAGATATAAAAAAAGAGAACTTAGAATCGATTCTGGAGGATCTCCTGGAAGAATCTTGCTCAGCAGAGGCGGATGCGATAAAAACGTATG
>CAZDJH010000440.1:0-3689 GCA_964505645.1 uncultured archaeon
CAAGGGGGTGGCTAAAGTTGGAGGATAAAAGCTTTAAAAAGGTAGATATAAACATTATAAGCAAAAATAAGGATCTCTATAACTTCATGAAATTGGTTCCCGATAGGAATAAGCGGATTAAAAAGGCGACATCTGATCCAATAAAAGAAGATCCTATGAATGAACTAGCAGAGAAATTACATCCCGATAGGCAATATATGGTAATTGACAAAATAACTGACAATACAAAGTCTACAAAAACCTTTAAATTAGTACCCGATCCTAATTCAGACACTAAAAGCTTGGCATATTTTCGCGCAGGTCAATATTTGAGCTTAAAGGTAATGATTGATGGAGAACTTATAACCCGACCCTATTCCATCTCATCAAGTCCGCGAGAGGCACTAGAGGGTTACTATACCATAACCATTAAGAAAGAAGAGGAAGATGGATTTCTTACCCCTTATATATGGAAAAATTGGGAGGTCGGCACTAAAGTGGTTAGTTCTGGTCCTGAAGGCTTCTTTTATTATGAGCCTTTGAGGGATAAACCCCATATAGTTGGGCTAGCCGGGGGTTCGGGAATAACTCCCTTTATGTCTATGGCAAAAAGCATTGCAGTTGGGGATATGGACGCCAAACTCACAATTATGTATGGTTGCAGCGATGAAGATGATATAATATTTCACAATGAATTTAAGCGGTTAGAGCAAGAGAATCAGGACAGAATTAACATTGTTCTGGTCTTGAGCTGCGGGGAAGTGACCTTAAAGGGCTGTGAAACGGGATTCATCACCGCCGATCTCATTAAAAAGTATGCGGATGTACCAAATAGATCATTTTTCATTTGCGGACCTCAAGTTATGTATGATTTTGTGGAAAAGGAGTTGGAGAAGCTGGATTTACCCCTAAAACAGATAAGGCGGGAAGCATTTGGAGAGATTAAGAATATCGAGACTTACCCCGGATTTCCGAAGGATATTGCAGACAAAACGTTTACTCTTAAGGTTCATATTGGGGATGTTGTTAAAGAAATCCCCGCGAAATCTACCGAATCTGTATTGGTGGCAATGGAACGAGCAGAATTAGCACCCCCTTCTAAATGCAGGTCTGGAGAATGTGGTTTCTGCCGTTCTTTATTACTGAAGGGAGATGTCTTTGTGTCCCCTGTTAGCGATTGGCGACGGGAAGCAGATAAGAAATTCGATTATTTCCATCCGTGTTCTTCATACCCCATTAGTGATTTGGAACTTGAGATTCCCAGAGATGTAAATATTGATTAAATATCTCTAATTTTTTTTATTTTTCTTCACTGATTTTGAGGAAATTTTTCTAATCAACTGAAAACCCTTGCCTGTTTAGCGGTTCCTTTTTTAAACTGTAATAATTTCGGGGAATATAAACTACTTCGTCAAGTTTTTCGGGTACTAAATTCCCATTATCCGTTATCTCCTCGTTCACATTAACCGCTTGAACTTCTCCCAAAAATAATACATGAGTTCCATGCTTTATTTTCTTGATAACTTCGCATTCAATATTAATAGGGAATTCCTTTATGAGAGGTACTTGTATATTTGAAGCCCTTTCCTTAGTTAATCCCAGTTCCTCCCATTTATTTATTTGTTTCCCCGTTCTTGTTCCGCAAAAGTCCACTTCTTTAACTTGATTTGAGAAAGGTACATTGATCACGTATTCTTTCAATTCTTCAATAAAACCAAAGGAAAAACGAGAGGGGCGCACGGATACAGACATAACAGGTGGCTTGGAAACGACTCTTGCAACCCATGCCAACGTAATTAGGTTAGAGTTTTCCCATGTGCCTACGGAGATGACAACAGCCGGAGATACTATTGGAGTTGTGCTTGTATTAATTTGAACTTTCATAAGAGAAAGATTCTGTTATTTTTAATAAAATTTTGGGATTTTGAACATATTAAGCGATTTATATTTTAAACAAATTAATATAAAAATAACAAAATAAAAAGGTTAAAAATCAAATTCGTATCCGAGGTTTAGTTCCTCATTCATTATTTTCATATCCTTTTGGATGCTTTTATTGAGTGGAATTCCCTTTTCTACACGTTTTAATTCGGCTTCATACTCTTTTTCACCTGCGGTATAAATTTTTTCTGCATCGGGATCCATTTTAGCACTTCTAAGGGTTCTCATGATATTACCCGCGGTCTTTTTAAAGGTTTCGACGGGCAAGAAACTTTCTATGTTGATCGCCAAGAAGAAATGTCCGACTTTGAGTCGTTTTTGACCATCTTCTTTAATTCCAAGGGTATCCCGTAGAAAAGTTCCGTTACATAAGGCCGCCGAAAGCAATTCGCATATAGTTGCATACCCATATCCCTTATAGCCCGATTTTTCCTCTCCCGCACCTCCCAGTGGGAGAAGTCCCGCCTTTCTCTCGAGCATTTTTTCTAAAACTTTCGATGGGTCGGTCATAAAATCGCCCTTCTCGTCAATCACTACGCCCTCCGGAAGTGGTTTGTCTAAGCGATCGTATAATTCTACTTTTCCTCTTTGTATTATGGAGGTCGCGCAATCTAAGCAGAAGGGAAATTCTTCATCTGTGGGTGCCCCAAGCGTTAGTGGATTTGTTCCTAGCATGGGTTCTACACCAAAAGTAGGAGGTATCGAGGGGCGCGCATTTGTAGTAGTTAACCCAATCATCCCCTCTTCAATCGCCATAAGAGAGTAATAGCCAGCTATTCCAAAATGTGTGGAATTCCTTACCGATACAGCCCCTAAGCCATACTCTTTCGCCTTTTCAATAGCGGTTTTCATAGCCTTATATGCGATTACATGCCCCATCCCACAATTTCCATCCCATAACGCCGTAGTTGGACCTTCCTTTATTATATCTATTTTAGTTTTAACCTCGTAAATGCCTTCTATTATTCTATCATAATACATCTTGCACCTCTGGATCCCGTGCGTATCAATACCTCTTATATCGGACGTGATCAAAACCTCAGCAATAATCTTGGCGTCTTCCTTTGGTACTTCTAACCCGATGAAGACATCTCGCATGAAAGTTTTCAAGTTTATATATTCGATTTTTTCTTTTGCCATTTCTAATTACCTTCTAATTTTTGTTGAAATATAATTATTCTAAGAATATAACTCTTTTATTAATTTTCACTTAATTTTTAAAAATGGAATTTAACTTCACATTTTCTGCCCTATACTATTCACAAGAATCGAAAATGGTAATTCTTCGCGTAGCTTTTGTTGCGCCCATTCATTGATCAATAATTCATCGACTTTATCTGATAAATAATCTCCAACCTCAATACATTGCTCTAGAAAGAGGTCATTACCGCTTTCTATGCATTTAACGCCCGCTCTGTGCCATGCGTCCTCGAGATGTACTAATAAAATCCAATAATCCCATATTTGGGCACAGATTTGATAGTCTTCGGAAATGACCTTTCATTTTTCCTAATGGATACACAAAATCCCCAATATCTTTTAATTTTATCGGATGATTTGAAGGTAAAAAACTTGGAGGTCCTTTTTTAATATAGGGAATCATAATTTTAATAAAAACTAAGCCCTAACAATTAAAAAGAATCATAAATTTACATTTTTTTAAAAGTTGCTCACCTATAGAAATTATATAATTAATATTTTAATTTAAGATTGAATTACTATTAATGATGAATGATAAAGATATAGGGTCTGCTATAGCCAAGGAAATC
>CAZDJH010000441.1:0-3683 GCA_964505645.1 uncultured archaeon
AACTTAAATATAAAAGTCTGAAATCCTTTTGAATAAAATATTAATAAAAGAGAAAAATTTGTAAATTTATAAAAATGTCAGAAAATGATAACGATGGAAAAACAATCTTAATTGTTGATGACGAGCCCGACATTTTAAACCTCACGAGTAAATTCCTTACGTTAGGCGATTATAATATTATAACATGCAATAACGGAAAGGAAGCAATGAAAGTCTTAGAGGAGAGGTATGAAGAGATAGATCTGGTTCTTTTAGACGTCATGATGCCCGGGATTGACGGTTATACTGTTTTAGATAGGGTTAAAACTGACGAAAATTATAAAAACATCATTGTAGTATTATTCACAGTTAAAAGTTTCAATGAGGATATTCAGAAAGGGAAAAGATTTGGTGCAGATTATTACATAACCAAACCGTTCTCAGGAAAAGAACTATTGAATCGTGTAAATGAGATTTTAAAGTAAACCGTTTTATTATTTTTATTACATATTGAGAGCGTTACAAAACGATAAAATAGAGGAAATTGTCTCATCCTTCAAAAATTCACACGAATTCTTAACTATAGATACCCCGAAGCAAATAGGCATTTCCAATAATAATCAAACTAAGTTTGAAATAAATATTACAAAAAAAATTAGTCCTACAATAATAAATATTAACCCAATTATCCCGAGAACCCCTAAAATAGTTAAAAATATATTTTCTTTTCTATAGGCTTCCCGGAAACCCATTCCAGCAGAGCAGATTTTATTCAAACTTTTCTATCCTCCCTTTCCAATATAATCATTAAATAATTGTTAAAAATTAGTACTATCCACCTATCCGAATTAATATCATTATAATTAAGATTAATACCACTAAAATAAGGAAAGAGAGGCAAAATCCCTTTCGAATGATATGAGCCAAATGACTATTTGGTTCTCTCCCCTCCTTATCTAACAACTGAGGAAAGAGGGTATGATCGTGGGGTTCCTTTTGATACCAATATGCGGTGGAGCTCCAATCGTCTGCTCTGTGATTGTCGTGTCCATGCTCGATTGTGACCGCTATTTTTCTATTAAAGTAAATGGGGTCCTCAATATGATACCGATAATAGGTGATCTTACCAAACCAGTTGAACCCACCGGGCTTGATTGTTCCGTGATAGGGAGAAGAATATTTGTCTCTAGGACAATACGCTTGGTTTACATAATCTTCTGTCCCCGTTCCGGGAATTGTAATAATTCCATGGTCTAAATCGTCGTCTATAAAAATCATATCGTCCCCTTCTCCTGGCCAATTTAGGAACCACGGCATAAACGTCCGATTATCAATGTCAAGATGGCATCCTACGTAATGTCCTTTCCCCTTCGCCTTTAAGATTACGAAATTGTATTTTAAAGGGTTCCGATTTTTCCCTTTTAGATTGAATTTATATGGTTTCAAGGTCGAGATTTTTTTTCCCGTGTCTGAATCTACTTTCTTGGGTGTAGTAGGATTTTGACGCCTCCATTGGGCATGGAACCGGCCATAATCGGCTTCGTTCTCGAAGCCATCTTCATACACTTCATAGTCGATATAATAATAGAATTGAATTTTTTTATCATTCTCATTTTCAATGGTGATTCTAAACCCCTCGGAAAAGGGCATAGGCCACCAACAATTGAAGCCTCGCCCACCTTGAGGGCTCATTTGAAGGGGGAGGGACACAAAGTCCTCCCTTTCGGCGTGTCCCATTCCGAAAAAGTCCCCAAGCGGGACTTCCACGCTGGGGGCATCCTCTGTTTCCCCGTCCCAATAAAATCTTAATATTGCATGGCGCAAGTAATTCTTAGAAAAACACATTGATGTACACCAAATATGCTTGATGCACCCGCTCCCTTTAAATTCGGCTAAGACCGTGGTTTCTTTCGGCTTAATTTCTATCCAATCTTTATTTCCTCCATATAAATCATAGCTGGAGATTCGTCTTCGTTTTAACGAGTCGGGCTGTAATTTCGCGATGTCATCCAAACTGGACTTTCCTAATTTCATATGATTATTATAACCTATTATTACTCTTAAATAAATATTATTCAATGATTTAAAAAAATATATCTAATTAAATTATATCAAGATTAAAAAAAGATGAAACAGGGAAAAAAAGGGATAAAATCTTATTCAATTTCCCAAGTTAGCTATAGAAGAGAAAATAAAATTTTAGGTGGGGCATACTTTAATATAAAAAAAGATATTATAGATTTAAGAATAAAATAATAGTATCTTGTTAATTATCTTTGTACAATCTTAAATTCTATTAAATCAAGATATTGATACCAACCAAAAGAATTTAATAATTCTAAAATTTTTATATATGAATTAAACTTGAAGAAAATTATTATTTTTGCGCCCCATCCCGATGATGAACTGGTAGGGGCTGGAGGGTCCCTTTGTAAATGGATAAATGAGGGGCACGAGGTCCACATAATCTATATATCGGACGGTAGAGCCGCCTATAGGTATGAACGAGAAAATAAAAACCTCATTGAAACCCAAGAAACTAAAATCTCTGAGGAAGAACTGGCACAGATTAGAATGCAAGAGGTTAATAAAGTTGCTACATTTTTAGGGATTCCTGATACTCATATCCATAAGTTTAAGTTCCCCGATCAAAAGGTCGCAGATAATATTGAAACGGCTATCGAACAGAGTAAAGAGATCATTAAAGATGCTGATAGGTTAGTTATTCCAAGCAATAATAATCCCCATGTAGATCACCATGCTACATTTGATATTGCGGTAAGAACGGCTCAAGAACTAAAATTGAAAGAGGTCGAATTTTATGTTTATGGGGTATATGTGACGATAAATGCACCTAAACGCCATAAAACTAAGATTACTATTAAGGAGTATAATGAAAAGGTCTATGAAGCCTTGCAGTTATATAAATCGCAAAAATTCATTAACACGGTGAACGCGATATTTGAACGCAAGAAGAATCAAAAATGGGAAAGATTCGGGGTCTTTTCCTTAAAAGATCTTGGAAAATATGAAAATTTTTAGTTTAAAGGAAAAGTCGTTCGATGTTGATGATATAAACATTAAGTCGACCCTAGCCCTATTATATCATGGATTTTATGAAGTTTGTAGATCAATTGGTCTTTTATTTGAAAGCCATCCCATCCCTTCTCTTTGTTAAATCCATGGGCTGCTAAGAAATCTTCAGAAAAATTCTCCTTTGCCTCTTTTATCAACTTCTTAATTACAGTTTCCCTTACTTTTTCATTTTTTACTAATGAGAGCTGGCCTTGAAATGAAATAAAGTTAAAAGATTTTAGGTCTGCCTCCAATTGTTCAATCGAGACGCACACGTGATTGTTTTTGCTAAGAATGTCTTTTTTCTTTCCATAGTCCGTAAAATGAAAGTAAAAATGGTCATTGTAATAGAGATATTGGAAGGGCGCGATATAGGGATATTTATCATCAAAAAATGCGATCCGACAAATCTTTTGGTTCTTAATTACATCTTGTATTTCTTTTTTGTTCATTACAGGTAATTTAACATCAGGAATTTTTTTTCACCACAATAGACTGCTATTAAATCTAAAAAACCCTCCTATTTATAGTTTTTATATTTAAAATTTAAACAACTAAAATGCATCTTAAATATTAAAAGAGTAATAAGAATTGACGAATCCTATACCACGCAGACTTGTGCGAAATGC
>CAZDJH010000442.1:0-3682 GCA_964505645.1 uncultured archaeon
TATTATTTACATATCTTTTAATCTCGCTAATTTTTAGTGGATTTGGTTTATTTGTTGGAGTTTTTGCGATATCGAAAGAAAATATATATTTATTTCTAATGTTTGCAGAAAGATTTGTCTTTTGGGCAAGTTGTATCTCTTATCCTTTTGAAATCTTCCCCGAACCAATTCAGGCATTTATTAAGTTGAACCCACTTTATTATATATTTACATTTTTACGTATGTTATGGGTTGACAATAATTTTGTCTATACGATTACAAATTACTTCCCTCATTTCATAATTTTATTAACCGTTTCTTTAGCTCTTCCAATTATCGCAATTTATATATTCAATAAAGTTTACAGAAAGTACGGAATTGTCGGATATTAGAATCTTTAAAGATGGAGTGAAAAAATAATTTTTTAGTAAAAAAGGTTTAATAGCAAAGTTAGTTTTATTTTAATAGATTTAATCGAGAATTTATAAGTTAAGTGAATTCTAATTGGATTTTAAAAAATTTTTTAAGGACAAAATAATACTTGTTTGCGGAGGTACAGGTTCTATTGGGATTGAAATTGTATCCCAATTATTAAAATATAATCCTCGAACTATTCGAATTCTTACAAATTCTGAAAATGAATTATGGAATGCAAAAATAAAGTTTGAAGAATCTAAAAACAAATTAAGGTTTTTATTAGGAGACATAAGAAATTATAGAAGAATGGAAAGAGCCACAGAAGGAGTGGATTATGTTTTTAATGCGGGAGCAATCAAACATGTTCCTATTAGTGAATACAACCCTCTGGAAGCAATAAGCGTTAACATTTATGGGTTAGAAAATATAATTCAAGCTTCATTTAAAAATGATGTAAAAAAAGTAATTCAAATTTCTACAGATAAAGCAATTAATCCTTCAACCGTAATGGGGGCAACTAAGATGTTAGGAGAACGTTTGGCAATATCCCGTCAGATAGCAAAGGGAAAAAGTGACACTATCATATCTTGTGTGCGATTTGGCAATGTTCTAGGATCTAGAGGATCTATTATACCATTATTGAAGAGACAGATTAGAGAAGGAAATTATGTAACATTAACAAATGAAAAGATGAAAAGGTTTTTTTTATCAATAAGTCAAGCAGTCAAATTGGTATTAAAAGCAATTATCTTAGCCCAAGGAGGAGAGATCTTTGTACTTAAAATGCCGACGATACTAATAAAGGATTTAATGGAAATTATTATTGAAGAGTATGCACCAACGATCAATAAAAAGCCTGAAAATATAAGGATTAAAGTTATCGGTGCCCGTCTCAAGGAAAAAATAAATGAAGCATTGATATCTCCTCATGAATTTACTTCTTGTTATGAATTGAAAGATATGTATATTATATACCCTGATCCAAAATTAGATTCAAATACCTCTCATAATGAAAAGAATAGAAATGCTGCAAAAATTATTCTTGATGAAAAATTTCATTATAGTACTGAAATGTCCCCCCTTATGTTAAAAGAAGAATTAAGAGATTTTTTATTAAACTTAAACTTGATTTAAATTTAGTATTGGAAAAAATGAAAAAAAAATATCCGCTTTTTGATATCTATTGGGATCAGAATGATATCGATATGATTAATAAAGTGATTAAAAGAGGGTCATACTGGGCAACGGGACCAGAAATTAGCGAATTTGAGGATAATCTTGCTCAATATTTAAATAAAAAGTATGTAGTGACTTTCAACTCGGGAACCTCAGCTTTACACTCAATATTGTTAGCTTATGGATTGACATCTGGAGAAATCATTGTGCCATCATTTAGTTTTATTTCAACGGCGAATTGTGTTATATTGGCTGGATCAAAACCGATCTTTGCTGAGATTGAAGAGGAAACATTGGGCTTAAATGCTGATCTTTTAAAGGACAAGATTAATCGAAAAACGAGAGCTATCATTCCCATGCATTATGGAGGAAGAGTTTGCAAGGATATCGTAGAGCTCAAAGAAATTGCTGAAGATTATAACATATTATTAATAGAAGATACCGCAGAAAGTTTGGGCGCAAAAATGAACAACCATTTGGCTGGTACCTTTGGCCAGTCTGCAATGTTTAGCTTCTGTCAGAATAAGATCATTACAACTGGCGAGGGCGGCGCTGTCTGTACGGATGATGAAGAAATCTATAAAAGATTAAAATTAATAAGCTCACATGGAAGAGTAGAGAATAAAAATACAAATTATTTTGCCAATATAAATGAAATGAAATATGTTGATATTGGATATAATTTCAGAATGTCTACTTTAAGCGCATCTATTGGGATTGCACAATTATCTAAAATAGATAAAATAATAAAAATCAGGCGTAAAATAGGAAAATATTATGATGTAAAATTAGATAAAATCTCAGAATATATGCTAATAGATGAGCTTCATAATTCTAAAAATGTTTATCAATTATATAGTATTTTCCTTAAAAATCATGAAGATAGGGAGGAACTACAGGAATATCTTCTCGAGGATGACATATACACGAAGGTTTATTTCTATCCAATCCATTTAAAAACATATTATCGAGAAAAATATGGATATAATGAAGGCGACCTACCTATAACGGAAGAGATATCCAAAAAGATCCTAACCCTCCCTATATCTTTAAATTTTGACCATAAAGATCAGAACTATATTATCGATAAATTAAGAAAGTTTTATTAGTAATTTATTAATTCTCTTAGTAATAAGATACTCCTCCTTAATTATATCTCATAATAAATTATCATAATTAATGCTTTTGGGAGAGACCGAAAGCGTCCTAAAAGCCATGGGGATCGTGTGACGTTCCTTTAAGTCGCGCCAAGCTGATTCCAATGTATTTTTACCCCAAGAGCGGATGTTAGGTTTAGAGAGTTTCACTTTTTTTTGTATTACAGAAATTCATTCTTTTTGTTCCCTCATTTGGAGAAGAAACCCGCCAATTTTTTCGCGTCCCCCCTTGAAACAGAAAGGTATTTTGATCAAAACACTTACTAATTACATCAAATCCTTTAAAATTATAATTTCGTTCTTCACTTTTAAGATATAAAAGTTTATCTAAAACTTATGGAGAATAAAAGATATATTAATAGGTAAAAGAAGTTATATGAACAGAAGGGTTAAATATCTATGACCCATTTATGGGGTTCAATAAATTTTAAAAACAAACTTAATCTTCAAATAGCAGAGTGATTTATAAGAAAAGGAAGTCATAAAAATTCCTCGAGAGGAGCATTAAATTGAATAATAAATTTATATCCTAATAAGAATTATACTAGCAAAGAATATTATTTTTATAAAATAATAATGAACTTATTATCTTTAGCTTTCGTACTTGAGCCACAACAATCAATATTGTATGAAATATTAAAGGAATTTAAGGTAAAAAATTGTTATTGCTCTTATGTAGATAAAAAACTCAAAGAAAAATATGTGCCTTCGTTTACAAGTGTCAAGCATTTTAATCATTATAAACTTGTATATGAAGGACCTGATAAAGGAATAACCCATTTAAAACCTTTGGATGCCCAACTTTTAGAAAATATGAGTTATCATGAGAGTATTATCTTAAGAATGATAGATAGGATTCATAGAACCCTAAAATATCGGAAATATTACTTTTATGATTATCGAAAGAAATATTATTTAAGACAATTGCGATTTTGGAATTCTTTCTTGGATGA
>CAZDJH010000443.1:0-3644 GCA_964505645.1 uncultured archaeon
ATTACTAAGAATATTTTATTCTGGAGTTTGATGACGGTCAACCTTTTTTTGATGTTCTTTATGGGCTATTTCTTTTCGAATTCAAGGTCACTTTTAGTTCGTATTATAATAGTAATTTTAGTTCCGTTTCTCTTTGCTCTCAACTTTCCGATAATTCACTATTATTCAACAAATACCTCAATAATGCTCAAGGAAAAAGTCGCAATATGGATTTATTATTCATTGAACCATTTATTTGCCCTTTTAATAGGGTTATCGATTCCTTTAATGCAATCTATTTTCAAGAATAACTATGCTTTTATGATGCTCCCTCTACTATCTCTGATAAATTACATCATCTTAAGGCGATTGAACCTCTATTTAGAACAGAATAGGTATAAGAATAAGATAAAAGAAGGAAGTATTGGTGATGTTAATGAGGGAGGAGGTAATGGAAAAAGACCTATTATTGAATTCGAAGGAAAAAAATACACGTTCTCTTTGAATTCTTTAGTTATTTTGGCTATAGGGGCGCCAATAATCACATTTCTGGTTTATTTTTTCTTCGATCTAAAGGCTAACTATTGGCTTCATGAAATAGTGGTAAAGCAGACTACATTCGTTATGAATCTTTTGTTTAATATGGGTATGACCTATACTTATACGCCTATTGGGAAATATCACTGGACATTTATAGTAACTGGAAGAGGAGTTATAAACTTCGAGACCTTCTGTACGGGGGTCCAAGCTATATGTGTCTTCGCAGGTATAATCCTTTTAACCCCCCATAGCAAAGATCCTTACACAAATCGGGATATAATTTGGCGAAAGACTAAATCCTTGATTATCTCCTCGGCTATCTTCTATATTGTAAACATATTACGGATGGTGATCCAGCTATACCTCTACTATAGAGGATACGCGTGGAATGATATTCATTATTCAATAAGCGCCGCATCGAGCTTCATTGCAGCTATAATTGTGCTCCTTATGCACAAGTACATCCCAGAATTTATAATAAGCCTTATCTTCGCCTACACCGTCATCAAGCGCGGGGTAAAAAACCGGTTAAAGGACAAAAAAGAGATCTCCACACCAAAAGCCGAAGATAAACCCCCAAGCCCAAAAGAAATCAAACCAACAACTCAATCAAAAGAAAATACATCACCCGAATCAAAAGAAACACCACCATAATAAATTACGTATCGGGAGTTCAGTTGAGCCCCATTCGCTCATATTCCAGCATCTTAACTTAAGATTCGTTCTGTAGCTGAGCATCCATGTTTCGGAGGTATCTAGGGTATCATTTTTCATGATATTCCCTTAGATTGAGAAAAGAATATCGGTGATAGAGTTATATATAAAACTTACATATGATGATATATGCGATCGATTGAAAAATATTTATTGATGTGTATCTTCTTTCTTCTATTTTCATTTATCTTTACTCCCACTACAATATTGAATGGTAATAATAATAAATCCTCATTATCTTTATTAAATTAGATATGATTATTAAATTGGCAATCTGTGGGGATAAGAACGAAGAAGGTGAATAAACCCTCAGAATTGCTACAGTTAAGTAAAAAACACTATGGGGATGGGAATTATCTCCAAGCCAAAGACTACTTTCTCCAGTATGTTTACCAGACCCCGATAAAATTAACGAGTTCGTTTTTAGAGTATACTTTAGATATGCTTTTAAAGCTCAATGAAATACAGGAACATCAAAACATCGTCCAAATCTGTACTCATCTCTGGGAGCATACTCCTCACAAATCAAAACTCGAGGGATGGGAGATTGCCCTTAAATCCTCGCTCGCAATAGCTTATAAAAATATGGGTGTTTATGAGAAGGCACATTCTATTTTTGATCAGCTGTTAAAAAAATATTCCGACCACCCCAACTTATATTATTTATCAGGTACCGTGTATGAGGCCGAAGATGACCTTCTCTCGGCGCTAAAATCCTACAAACGTTCATTAGAAGTGGATCCCGAATGCTTGGATGCCTTACATGGTTTGAGGGTTGTGTACCAGCAAGAAGGAAATATTTCTGAACTAGAAAGGGTATGTAATCGTATATTGCAAGTAAGCCCGGACGATTTAGAAGCGCTTAATTCCCTTGCCATATCCTCCATTGAACAAGATGATTTAGAGAAGGCAATTCGGATACTAACTCAAATAATTGAAAAGGATAATTATTTCATCGCAGCATGGTTTAATATCGGGATAGCATATAAGGAATCTGGCAAGTTTCGAAAAGCCATTGAAGCCCTTAATATTGTTCTTGAATTTGAGCCGGATAATTTAGATGCCTTAAATATATTGGCGAAGACATATTTAGATGGTGAAAAATATGAAAGGGCGATAGATACTTTTAGACAATTGCTCGAAATGGATAAGAAGCGCTTTTTTTACTTTTTAGGGTGCGCGTATTCGTACATTCATATATCTGAATTGACCGAAGCCCTCAGATTTTTAAAAAAAGCTTTAAAGTTAAATCCGGACTCTGAAGAGGCGCGTTTTTTAAAGAAAGAAATCGAAAAACATTTAGAGTAGCTGGTAATTGTTAAAGAAATAATAACAAAGCATAAATAAAAAAGACATTTTTCATAAATATGTATTCTATTGATAAAGAGCAGAAGATCGTGGAAATAGAGGGCGTTAAGTTCGGAGGTCAACCGGGAGAAAACCCCCCTGTTGCGATAGGTTCCGTGTTTTATTCAAAACATAAAGCCTTAATTGATGAAAAAACAGGAGAATTCGACAAGGATCAGATCGAACAAGAAGTTAATGAATTTATGACTCTTATTGATGACCATAATATGCAAGGAGTTATTGATGTGGTTGGAGCTCATCCAGAAGCATTAGTTAAGGAATGCACATATATTGCTGATTTAGTGGATATTCCTTTTTTGATTGATGGGTTGAACGATGAGATAAGGCTTCCTGCCGTGAAAGAACTCGAAGAACTTGGACTTTTAGATCGGGGGATTTTAAATAGTATTGATGAGAATACTTCGGATGAGGCATGTGAGATATTTAGGGAGGTGGGCGTCAAAAACGCGGTTTTACTTACATTTGGCACCCGGTATATTTTTCCGAAACAAAAAATAAAGTTATTGGAAAATGATTTAATTCCTAAGGCCCAAAAGGCAAATATTCAAAACTTTATCGTTGATACGGCTGTATTGGATATTCCTTCGGTGTCTTTAACCGCAGAAACCACGAGGTTAGTAAAAAACCAATTAGGATTACCAGCAGGTTATGCGCCATCTAATGCCATCTATCAATGGGATTTTGTGAAACAATACGGACAAGATGCAAGATGCGGCGCGATCGCATCCATAATGGTAAATTGTATTGATGTTGGGGGCGATTTCGTGCTTTTTGGTCCGATAAAGTATGCTAAATGCGTAATTCCCTCATTAGCATTAATCACAAGCATGAAATCCTACTATAGGAAAAGAATTTTAAGAAAAAATGTCTTAGAGAAGAATCCGTTAAAAAAGATTTTTTAATGGTGGGAACCATTGATAACCCATTTATTAGGATACGAATTGCTCATCATATTCACTTATTTTCCAATTCTAATCCTAAAACCAAGTTTAAATTTTAACTTACTTAAGATAATTCGCCCTTAAATGTATTTCTATTGTTAA
>CAZDJH010000444.1:0-3622 GCA_964505645.1 uncultured archaeon
ATAAAGATTATAATTCCTAAAAAATCAATATAGAGTGAAAGAAGATGAAATTTTTTATTGACACCGCAAATTTAGACCAAATAAGAGAGATGCAAGCTTTAGGGATAATCGATGGGGTGACCACCAACCCGACGCTTCTATCAAGGGAGGGTGCGGAGCCCAATGAGCAGTTAAAAAAGATATGCCAAATCGTTGCTGGTCCCGTGAGCGGAGAGGTGATTGGGCTTAAAACCGAAGAAATGGTTGAAGAAGCAAGGGAATTATCCAAAATTGCCCCGAATATAGTGATTAAGATTCCTATGACCAAAGACGGGATTAAAGCCGTAAGAATTTTGGAATCAGAGGGGATAAAAACAAATGTCACGCTCGTATTTTCGCAAAATCAAGTGTTGATAGCCGCGAAGGCGGGTGCTTCCTACATTAGTCCCTTTATAGGGCGTTTGATGGATAACGGGCAAAACGAGATAGATATGTTAAAAGAATCGATGGAGATTATTAATGCCTACGGATTTGAGTCGGAAATTATCGTGGCTTCCGTTCGAAACGCCCGCCATGTGATAGAAGCGGCGAAAATGGGGGCCCATATCGCGACCATTCCGTTCAATGTCTTAGAAAAGATGTTTAAACACCCCCGCACGGACCAAGGCTTAGAGTCATTTCTTAACGATTGGGAAAAATTGCAAAAAGAGCTAAAAAATAAATAAGTTCCTTTCTTTTATGCCCCTTACGGACGAGATAAGAAGCTGGACCAATAAGAAGGTGTTAGTGATCGGAGAAGCGTCTTTAGATAAGTATATCATAGGATATGCGGATCGGATTTCTCCGGACGCTCCCGTTCCCAATGTAAAGATCGAGAAAAATCTAACATATCTGGGTGGGATCGGATTAGCCATAAAATTTATAAAATCACTCGGAGGAGTTCCGGAGATCTGTACTATTGTGGGAAAAGATTACGAGGGAAACTTTTTCATTAACAGAACCAAAGAATTGGAGATTGATACGTCGGGAATAGTAATTGATGAGACAATTAATACACCACAGATTACCCGTATTAAAGCGCGGGATCAACACCTAATTCGCCTCGAAAAAAATTATGAATTGAACATCTCAAAAGCTACAATAAAAAGACATTTTGAAAATATCATTTCCAGATCTCCCGATATAGATGCAATATTACTTTTAGATTACGGAGTTGGTGAACTCAACCAAGACACGTTTATCCATACACTTTTAAAGAAACTAAAAGACACATACAATGCTCCTATTATAGCTCGTCCGAATCTAAACAATTATTACCTATACGAAGGGGTTGAACTTATTAGGATGAACCTCCAAAAGGCATTGCGCACCTTTTCTATAGAATGCTGTAATGATACCAGCGTCTCCATCGTTGGAAAAAGGATCTTGAGTACAAGCCATTGCCGTAATGTGTTATTAAACAATATTAAATCCGACTCCTATTTATTTCAAACCAATAAGGAACATTTCAAAAAATTTCCGTCGACTTTAGAAATTCCTGTGAGAAGCTATGTAGCCGTGGGGAGCGTCTTAATGGCAATCTTAGCATTAGGGTATGCTTCGGGCCTCTCAGCTATAAAAGCCGCCCAAATTGCCCTTAACGGCGCAACATTATCGGCAATCTTACCCCCCGTGCAATTCTTCTCTCAAGATAGACTTATTAATTATATTTCTAAACAAAACGAGAATAAAAATTAGGACTTTCATAGAAATGAGCCTTTCAGAGACGGAAGAAAAAAAATTATTACTGGAAATATTAAGATTAAAGAAGGATATCTTAAAGATGATCTACACAGCTCAATCCGGCCATCCGGGGGGCTCACTTTCTTGTACAAGTTTGCTTTATGTGTTATATAAAAAAATAATGAATATAGATGCAAATGAACCTTGTGCTAAGGGTCGTGATTATTTTATCTTAAGCAAGGGTCACGCAGCCCCCGCACTATATACGGTCTTATCGAAAGTCGGCTTTATTAACCGAGATGAATTATTTACATTACGCGAGTTCGGATCAAACCTACAAGGTCATCCTGTCAAAAACGAAGAATTCGGTATTGAGATCTCGACGGGTTCTTTAGGGATGGGCTTATCAATTGGAGTGGGATGCGCATTAGCGGCAAAATTAGATAAAAGCGATCGAAAAATCTTTGTTTTATTGGGCGATGGCGAGTTGAATGAAGGCTCCGTTTGGGAGGCAGTGATGTCGGCGAGCCATTTTCAATTAGATAATCTTATTGCTATTGTTGACCGAAATGGTATACAAATTGACGGTTCCACGGAAGGGGTAATGGCATTGGAACCGCTTGCCCAGAAGTGGAAGGCGTTTGGATGGAATGTGGTCGAAATCGATGGTTCAAATTTAAGGGGGTTGATAGACGCGTTAGACCGAGCAAAAGAGGGGTTGTATAAACCTACCGTAATAGTCTCGTATTTAATCAAGGGAAGCGACGTTTCCTTTATGGAACATACGAAATCATACCACGGAAAGCCCCCCAATGAAGAGGAATACCAAGTCGCGATTTCGGAAATTGACGAAGTTATCGAAAAAATCTCTAAAAGGTGATTAAAAATGAAAGAAAAATATTTACGCGATATATTTGGAGATTTTCTGGCAAATAACGGTGAAAAATACCCAGAAATGGTGGTATTAGATGCAGATCTTTCATCCTCAACCCGGACATACAAATTCGCTGGAAAGTATCCCGAAAGATTCTTTAATTTCGGAATTGCCGAGCAAAATATGGTAGGCGCCTCAATGGGTTTTGCTATATCGGGAAAGATCCCCATCGTAAGCGGCTTTTCCATTTTCACCACAGGGCGGGCGTGGGAATTCATACGCTTAATAAGTCATGACAAGTTAAATGTAAAAATCATCACCACCCACGGCGGATTGGTCGGAGAGGATGGAAGCACCCATAACGCGTTAGAAGATCTGAGCCTTATGGCCACTTTACCGAACATGACGGTTTTAGTACCCGCCGATAATATCGAATTAAAACGTATGCTCGATTATGCCCTCACAATGGAAGGACCTATTTTTATTCGATTACCCCGGAAAGGATTTCCCTCCTTTCATAGCGAAAAATACGAATTTTCAGTTGGAACACCTGATATTATCAAGAATGGAACGGACCTTTGCATGATTGGAGTTGGTTATGGGGCTAGCTTGGCCTTTAAAGCAGCAAAAAAAATAGAACAAGAGTTTGATCTTTCTATTAAGGTGATAAACCAATCAACATTAAAGCCTATTGACGGGTCGGCACTTTTATCAGCCATTAAAAATATAAATCAATTGATTATTATAGAAGAACATAACGTATATTGTGGCGCTGGTAGCATTTTATCTCGCATAATATCGGAGAAAGACCCCAAACATATTAAATCTCTTGGAATTAACGACAGCTTCGGAGAATCGGGCTCTAGGACTCAAGTATTATGCAATCACAATCTGGATTTAGAAAGTGTTAAGCAAAAAATTTTGGAGTTTGCTAAAACTTCCAACTCATAAATCAAAGGAGAGTAAAGAATCTTCTTTAAACTATTTATATTATTCTTTAAATAGTATTTAAATATCATATCCTTGTTATAGAAAAATAAAACTAGG
>CAZDJH010000445.1:0-3621 GCA_964505645.1 uncultured archaeon
ATAAATATACCCGAAAAAGGGAAAAAAAAAATATCGAGGAAGGAGGTTAAACAGTCCTTTAAAGTCTTTTCATTATTTGATTTGTTAAATTAGGCTATTAATTATTCGAAATTTGGAATTATTCATGCGGTAAGACCAATACAAGCATAATTATCAGCAAAATCCCACATACAAATACAATAGATTGGATTATTGATTTTTTCAATTTCTTCTCCTTTAATAATTCGGGCATTAACTCCGTACTTGCTAAATAGAGAAATCCTCCCCCAGAAAACGCAAGAAAGAACATATTAAATATCTCCAATGTGCCTGAAAGGATAAAGGCCAAAATACCACCTAACATAGCGATCATTGCGCTTAAGAAGTTAAAGCCTAATGCCTTTTTTTTCGAAAATCCACCGTAAAGCAATATACCGAAATCCCCAATTTCTTGCGGAAGTTCGTGAAACAAGACTGCGAGGGAAACAACAACTCCATTCGCAAATCCAGTGAGAAACGCCACCATTATAATGAGACCATCAAGGAAATTATGTAATCCATCTCCTACTAGGTTTAAAAATACAAAGCTTTTTACTTTTCCCCGTTCCTTTACTGTTTTATCTGAGCCTTCGGTTAGAGTATCATAGCAAACAAGCTCCTCCCCTTTCTGATGCGCGTGTCCATGAAACCAATAAACGAATCGCTCGAGAACAAAAAAAACCACATATCCCAAGATGATAAACCCAAATACATAGTTTTCCGATATAGATGACCCACCCTCAATTAATTCCTCTAAATGATGAATTGATTCTGGAATAAGATCAAACAGAGCTGAAGCTAGGATTGTGCCAGTAGCAAAGGCAACCAAAATGAAGAGAATACCATCTAATGTTCTCTCCTTTATAGACACCAGGAATAATCCAACTAAACTTAAACACCCAATTAAGAAAATCGAAAGAAATCCATATATTATTTCCATTTTTAATCGATTATTAGATTTTTAATTAATAATTTCTATGTTGTTTATTAAGTTCGTATCAAACTATATGAATGATTCGATTTTAGAATATAAATCTTGAAATACCACGCCTTAAAGGGTGATGGATTCGGAATTCATCGGGGATTGCTGACATAGCATCGGTCTTACATCCTCTTCAAACGTTAACCCTCGTAGTCCCTACGGTTGTTGTATCTCTCTGAGATAGATTTGCTCATCTCAACAACTGTATTTTCTCGCCTGGATTGTTCTGCTGCGAACCCCATTAAATGCGACTCTAAGGAAGCTCTGGCAGAGGTTAAACTTTCTTCATTTGTTTCTTCTCCTTCTAAAAGAGAATTAGTAAATGATTCCATTAATCCAGAATCTCCATCACTGTGCGCAGTAAAAGAAATATCTTTTTTCCATAATATTCTTTCATGCCGATGGCGATGATCGTAATAAGTCAGTTTTTCCCCGCCATAAGTAAAATGTCCGATAAGGGATCCTTTAGTTCCCGAAATTCGTATCCATCGTCCATCCAAAAATGAGAAACCGTGAACTGTAAATGTAGCGGTTACTCGATTCTCGAACTCTATATTCACCGTTTGGTGGTCCATAACATTATTATCGCAATGAAAGACACATCTCCCCCAAGGGCCATTTCTTAGGGCTTTTATCTTACTTTCCATTGATAAGTCGTCTGTTATTACCGTCGCTGGCCAATATTGCCAGTTCAGAATATTTTTTAACGGTTTGATTATATAACTAAGCGCTTTTATAAATCTCCTATGGTTTAGGATCAATCTTCCCAGAAATCTTAGCCATCTTTTTTGGGAATGTTGAGTGATGCGGATGAGCGGCTCACCGTAAAGATATAATCTAGGCGCATACCAAGGACAAGATTCAGCCACAGGACAACCATCCGTACATCTTTTTGGAGCCCCTTTAGGAGCATTTTCCTCTCTATAAAAACTCAAATTCCCATATGATTGTATGCTTTTGGTGGGTGATTCAACTAACCAGTACAAAACATCCAAATCATGGCAACTTTTTGCTAAAAGAAAAGGAGTAGACTCCTCTTCCCTACGCCATGTACCTCTCACATACGCATGGGCATAATGCCATGGGGAAACATTTTCCGAGTGCTGAATTGTAATAATATTTCCAATTAATCCATCCTGTATGATCTCTTTAATTTTAGATAACATAGTTGTATAGCGCATTACATGGCAAACCCTTAATTGGCTTTTTGCCCGTTCAGAGGCTTCAACCAATTGCTTGCATTCCTCTACGGTGGGAGCCATTGGTTTTTCCAATAATACATGATATCCCAACTCTAACGCTTTAAGCGCGGGCTTGGTATGCATTCTGTCTTGAGTACAAATGAGGCATGCATCGGCAATTTTGCCGATTTCAGAATTCAATAGTTCCGTCCAAGTTTCGAATTGATATTGCTCCAAAATATCCCATTCAATTGCGAAAGACATTCTCCTTTTTTTCCGTGGTTCGGCAACGGCGACAAATCGCAGCCTTTCGCTATGCTTAAGGGCCCACTTGCCATAAGCAAGCCATCCCCTTGCGCCGGCCCCCACCAATATTGCTGTCGCTGGTTCATTCATAATTTTAAATATATAATTGTTAAAGATTAAAATTGAGATAAATAAGTAATTGATATTAAATAATATTTTTTGGCGATTTTAATGTATCCCTATCAGTGGTAATAATATAATCGGGATGTTCTCTTATATGTGTAACAGGATAATCATAATTAGGCTCTCCTAATAATGAAATTCTAAGTACTGTATTTGCCCAGTCGTAGGAAGATCCATTTCTACAATATAGGCGAATCCTTTTTGCATTTAAAATCTGATTCATTCCCAAAGTAAATGCTTCTTTCGGGAAGTTCTCCAAATTACCGCCAACTTGCGCTCTGATCGCATTAATCGTAATCGTAAACTTATTTAATTGCACTTTTCTGGGCTCTGAATTTTCTACCCCTTCTTTGGGTTCGTTAAAGGCTACGTGCCCATGAATTCCAATTCCCCCAAAGCAAACATCTATTCCCCCAACCTTATTAATTTTATTTTTAATCTCGGAGATATTTTGTTCATTTGGGAAAAATACATGCTCTCGATTTAGCCCACACCCATCCGGCAATTTATTAAGAAACATATTTTTCCCAATTTTTTTGAAGCTTAAAGGATGAGTCTCTTTCAATGCTTTCCCTTCACTATTACAATACTCATCCATGAAAAAGAACCAACATCGTTCCAATGAAATCTCTTGTGCTTTTATAATTTTGGTGAGAATAGGGTACTGACCCGTAGGTCCAATGGGTAATATGAACTTGCTTGACTGTCCGATTTCATTGTTTTTAATTATTTCATCCGCTATATCAAGGGCAAACTTCTCATATAGGGCATCTAAGCTCTCACAGACAATTAAATGCCTTCCCGCTTTTTGAATTATTTCATCGGGCGTCAGATTCATTATTTCCCTAATCTCGTTAGATCTGTCAAACAATTCAATCCACCCCTAATAGTTTTAAAATATTTTTTGAGAAATACAATTCTTGCGTAGATTTTTCAATATTTAATATAGCAAAACGCTTTCTATCTTGCTGTAAAATAGTTGAAATCTTAGAATAAAATACATCCGTTCCA
>CAZDJH010000446.1:0-3587 GCA_964505645.1 uncultured archaeon
GGTAAAAATATATACGGTGTTAGATATTGTCCAGAATGTGGAACCGATGTAAAGCCAATTTACCGCAAGTTTCAGAAAGAAGACTTAAATGAGGAAGAAAGAATTCAAGAAAATGGCGATAAATCAATTCAAACTCAAGGATTTTTAGTATTAGGGAGAAAAAGATTTCAATTTCTAAGCGAACCAAAATTTTTTGGAAAAAAACATTTTTTAGATGCTCCAGAACTCAATTTAAATAGTCTTCAAGTAGCTAGTATTTCAAAAAAGCATTTTAAATATTGGAAGGATGAAAATGAGTATTGGATTGAAGATGGGGAGGGTTGCGGTCAGGATCAAAAAGGTAGCATAAACGGAACATTTTTGAATGGAAATTATATAACAAATAAAGGAAAGCAAAGACTTAAGCCAAATTCCAGGATTACCCTTTCAAATTTATGTGATTTTTCAATATACTTTAAGATTAATAACAATTAAAAGTAAATTATTCCTTTAAAAATGGAAAAGATAATTGAAAATATTGAAAATAAGTATAAATATATTGAAAAGATATATTCTGGATTAAATTCAACAATTTTTAAAACTTTTGATAAATCTTTAAATTCAATTATTATAATCAAACTACCCTTTAATTCTTGGCAAGAAAAAAAGAAAAAAGTATTAGAAAAAGAGAGGAAGATTCTTGAAAAGTTGGGCGAGCATCCGAATATCGTAAGCTTGAAAAAATCAGAACCCAATTTTTTAATTTATAAATATTTTGAGGGAGAAACTCTTATGAATTTAGTGTTAAATCAAAATTGTAAATTTTCTCATCAGCAAAAGGAAAAAATAATTATCACATTATTAAAAGTAATCCAATACCTCCATAATAAAGGAATTATCCACCAAGATATTCATCCTACAAATATTTTTTATACAAATAATGATGAAATTATTTTGATGAGCTTTAATAAAGCAACAGACCTCCTACAAGAAAACAACCTCGATGTTAATGATTCTTTAAATTTAAGAGAGAATTGGAAATACCTCAAAACTGACCCTTTTTTCCCAAAAATTTTCTTTCATAATAATTATATCACTAAAAAAGAAATAGATCTCTATATGATAGGGACGCTTGCATACTTCCTCTTTACTTTTAAGATGCCTAATCAACAAATTTATAAAGCAGAACAATTTAACCTTTCAGAAAATGTAGAACGGCGTGAATTTTGGACTTATTTTATAAGGAAAGCAATAAATTTAGATCAAGAGAAAAGATTTAAGACAATCCAAGAAATGATTGATTACGTGGCAAATATAGATAATTTCACCCTGTATTTATTGTATAAAGATCAGCAAGTAAAAGTTCCTCTCTTAGATCGGACAAATATCGTTGGAAATACGAAAAAATGTGGTATCTTTTTAAATTCTTCCCCTCAATCTCCAAATTTGAATGGAAAGGTAGAAATTATTTTCACTTATCACGATGATGGCTTAGAAATTTTAGACAATAGTTCAATATCTCAATTATCCGTTTATAATCAAAAAAATAAAAATTGGATTAGAAAAGAATCCTTAAAAGTAGAATTTAGTTTAAAAGAGAAAATAATTATAGGAATTGGTTTCATTAGAAAAGAACCAATTTTAATTCCCTTAATAGTTATAGAGCTTACAAGGGATGATTAATATTTTAAACTTTCAATTAAGTCAGAACTGAAGATTCTTTTAGCTAGATTTTCAATCAAAGCTGATGGAAATGTATAATTATGATCTAAAAACCCTAATATTTCACCCTTATATTGATTGTTGCATTCATTAGCAAAAAAATCTATTTTTTCTCTTAGTATCTTCGGAGGTTTTTCTTTAAGAACAAATTCTATAGCTATCCTTTCATCAGCTATAAAACGTAATTCAAAATGTAAATCAAAATTTTTGTGATAAATATGCTTTCTTTTATCCTTGAAATGTTGATACAATATAGGTTTTAAAGAATTAAGATCGTAATGAGCATAAGGATTGTGTCTGTGATAAAGAAATTTACCATTTGGCTCCTGAATTATTATATCAGAAATTAGCTCATTTTCATATTCTTTTAGAAAAATCCGCTGAATAAAATTTTTGATTTCAATCCAATTATTTTTTATTACCTTATAAAGCCTAACTCTATTTTTTTGAGAATCATCTTCAATTTTTTCTCGCCATAATAATCGATCATTTATAATTTTTGATGAGATCCCCCCACTATTCTTTAAAATCCCCACTTTCGCCCCAAGTGCCATAGCAATTTTATATTCTATTGCAGAATAATATCCTCCATCGATCGCTAGAAATTTTATATTACTTAGATCAACTTTTGAATTCAATATATCAAACCAGTATTGATAGATTGACTTTAAATTCCTAATATATGTTGGATAATCAACTGGTAAATTCCTTTTATAGATAGGTATGTGGTGTGATGAATGCTTATCAATATATAGTTTCATTTTATCTAGCTTATATTGAAAAGACCCAAATATTAAGCATCCCCAAAAATCATTTAAAGCGCTTACTATATTCTTCTTTAAGCTATTAAAGTAAGTAGAAGATTCAAAAGTTGTAGTACCACCACAAATGATCAATATTGGATGAAATAATGTTTGCCCGCCTTTTATTAAGTTATGTTCTACTAATTTTTTCATTATCTCTCTATAATCTTCTCTTTTTTGAATATTATTTCGTTTCATATAAAATGCAATCGCAAGTAATAATAATATAATTATCAGGCTTTTATCTGGCAAATAATAGCTTTTAGGAATTAATTCCAAAGTTGTAATTGTCGTTTTGATTGTCCATAGATTCTGGCTATAGACGATTGCTAATAAGTAGTAATTTAAGCTCTTTTCAATTTTATTCTTTAGGAAATATATCGTACCCAAATCATATAAGTTCCAAGGTAATGCACTGAGATTTTCATCAATATTTTCTATTTGTTTTATTCTTATTTCAAGAGCCTCATTTATCTGAGAACCTCTTTTTTTCATTACTTTTTCATAGCCTTTATTACGTAATTCATAAATCACTACATTTAACAACGGATATGTGTTATGGGGTTGTATTTCTAGTGCTTTCTGATAATAATCAAGAGCACGATCATGCATTTTTATTCTTTTATAGATCCCCGCCAATGAAGAGTAGAGATCAACAACTTCATTGGGATATAATTCCACCATGTCATAATCTTGATTTTTTATAATATTAATAGCCTTTTTCATTAGAATTTTGCCAACTTCATAAAAATTTGGATTTATTTTTGTTAAACAAATACCATTATCACGATAAATTTTTAATTTTTCGAGCGGAGAGCACTTATCGAAGATAGATTGCTTTCTTAAATCTTCAAACATTTCATGCGCTTTTTTCCAATCGCCAATACCCATATAATTCTTTCCAATTTTGAACCCGATATCTATTTTTTTTAGACTATCTTTTGGGAGATTATAATATCTCATTAAATCTTTCTCAATTAAACGGACCTTTTCAACTAATCTGCTAACTGGTCCATAACCAACAATAAAATTTCTATTTTCTAATAAAATCTTTTTGATCAATTTTTCATGATCTTTATTTTT
>CAZDJH010000447.1:0-3577 GCA_964505645.1 uncultured archaeon
AAAACACTTCAAATTCTGTTCTGGATAACGTTTTTAGTTTTTGAATGAATTTGAAAATTCCGTCCTAAAAAGGTAATAGAATAAATGAGACCTTATTTGGATGAGAGAAAAGAAGAAGAAAAACCCAATTACTTTAACAAAAAAATAATAAAAAAAATAAAAAACCACCGGTAGTCCTCTTTCTTTGAGAATATATTTGTCCCATACCTTCTATTCGGTGTTGTGCGTTCCAGTCACGGCGTGGTGTCCCTCGCTTATTTTTGCTTTCTCATTTTTTTCGCAATTACAATTATAGATGTTCCAACTGTGGCGACTAATGGAATGAATAGATAACCGTTAATTATATCCCCTGGTTGGTCGTCATCGGGAGGAGGCGAATCGTCATCGGAGGTAGGCAAATCTTGAAAGTACACCGAGAGGGTCGGATCATGGACTAATCGCTCGCCCGACCATACGGATAGTTTTGGGTTGAAATAGTGTATAATCCCGTGAAGTTTTCAAAGTCAGGATCATTTTCAACTTCTCCTTCCAAGGAAAATCGCTTTTGAGAAAACCAAGCAAAGTCCGCTTTTGTCCACTTTCTTATCCTCAATGTTCATCCTTCTATCTTTTTCATCTTCATCTTTACAGGATAACCATCTTCGTAGATTAGCAGCATAACTTTTAGATTCTCCGAAAAGCACTCTATATAAATCCCTTCTGTATTTGAGTTGGGGAAGGACATCGTTGGAAAAGATGAGCTTGAGGAACATATCGATATTCTCATACTTCTCCGTTTTCAGGTACTTCTTTATGAGGTAGCGCTTGTACTGGTAATAATCCTTAAAATCATCCCACCCATCCATAAGAAGCACCTCGGGTACCTTCTTTTTTTTAAAAGAATGTAATAACTTTATGTATGTTAGTATATTTCGAAAATATTAAAAAGATTAAAGATTATTAAATCATACAATCAATATAATAAAAAATAATTCTATAATATAATTGAAAGAAAACAAAATTTTTAATAAAAATTAAAATAAAAAACACTGAATTATTATGACAGAAGCAAAAGATTTAACAATTCCAGATAAGATCAAAGGATATACACAGGTAAGGGTAGATGTGGATTTGACTAATGGCACGGTTGAAAAGACCGAGCTTTCCAATGAATTTTGTAGAGATTGGATCGGTGGTTATGGGTTCGGTGCCAAAGTATTATGGGACGAATTAGAACCCGATGTCGACCCTTTAAGTCCAGAAAACGTGTTTGTATTCGCTATTGGCCCATTTCCAACAACTATTTTACCTACGAGTTCGAAGTACGGTGTTTTTGCTAAAAGTCCCTTAACAGGCATGTTTGGGATGTCTATCTCATCGGGTTCGGTTGGTGCTCAAGCCCGGCGCGCGGGAATTAATATGATCGTGTTTAAAGGCAAAGCCCCAGAGCCAGTCTATCTCGTGGTTGACGATGACGACATCTATTTACAGAATTGTAAGGATACACTATGGGGGAAAGGATGTTGGGATACGGAAGAGATACTTCGAGAGGAATTCCAAGACCATAGGCTTGCTGTAATGGCAATTGGTCCCGCTGGAGAGCGAATGTCGAGGATGGGATGTATTACCAATGATAGAAATAGACAAGCGGGTCGCACTGGTATGGGATCAGTTATGGGATCAAAAAACCTTAAAGCCATTGCGTTTCGGGGTACGAAGGGCACGAAAGTTGCGAAACCCGTCGAATTCTACAAGAAAGCAAAAAAACTATTGAAAGTCGCAACCGGTTCTGCAACCTCAAAATACCGAGATCAAGGAACTCCTGCTGGTTTAACCTTGTATAACGACCTTGGCATGATGCCCACCTTTAATTATAGAGAAGGAACATGGGATAGGATTGATGACAATGAAATTACAGGTGAAAATCTTAATGACTCTTGGGTTGTAAAGAAAGTAGGATGTACGGATTGCCCCGTTGCATGCGATCACTTGGCGAGAGTGCCCAAAACGCACCCGGATTATCCGAATTTAGTTGCCAGTGTTGATATCGAGTTAGTATATGGGTTTGGAACGGCATGTGGCAACGATGATTGGCCCACAATCTTTAAATGCATTACCCTATGCGACGATTTGGGAATCGATGCTATCTCTGGAGGGGCAACCGCAGCGATGGCTTGTGAATGCTTTGAGGAGGGTATTATCACTAAAGATGATCTCGGATATGAATTACCCTTTGGCTCCACTAAGAACCTCGTGCGTTTTACGCGAGAGATGATATTAGGAGAAGGTTTTGCTGGTGAAGTTTTCGGCGATGGAACCCGAATGGCAGGGGAACGATTAGAGGAAACGGGAAAAGAAAATGCTGGTTATTACGGAATGCAAATAAAGGGTTTAGAAATGCCCGCATTTGATCTTCATGGAATGACTTCATTTGCCGTAGGGGAAAGCGTTTCTATACGAGGCGCATGCCACCTTAGGAATGGTGCGTACAGTCTTGACAGGGGTGGAACTTTTGACAGATTTGGTTACGAAAAACCCGTTGAGCGAGGTAAAGCAATAATAGGGAAAGAAGATGGATATACTGTTATTGATTCATTCATTATTTGCAAATTTACCCGTGGGATCTATGAGAGCGATGCAGAATTAGCGGAAGTGTATGAATTAGTCACCGGTATACCCATGAGCGAGGAATTGCTATTAAAGCGGGCGGAAGCGATCACTACCCTTTCAAAGTGCTTTAATGTACGTGAAGGGTGGACAAGAGATGACGACCATCCACCGGAACGATTTTTCAAGGAAGCACACACAAAAGGACCTGCAAAAGGCGTGACCCTCGAGGAGAAAGGTTTTCAAAAGCTACTAAGCGGGTATTACAAAGCAAGGGGTTGGGATGAGGAATCGGGAATCCCGAAAGATGATAAACTCAAAGAATTGGGATTAGATTTCGTAATTGGAAATATGAATCTAAAAGGAGGGAAATAAATCATGGCAGCCACGAGAAAAAGAATGCATAAATGTATCGTTGTTGACCCTGACGAGTGTACTGGATGCGAGATATGCGAATCGGTATGTTCATTCGTTCATGATGCCGAATTTAATCAGATAAACACGAGAATCCACCGCGTCCGCATCGAACCCGTCTTTAACATCGCACTCGCGTGTCAGAAATGTGAGGATGCACCATGCATTAGGGCTTGCCCCGAGAAAGCATTAGAAAAAGACGATGAGGGTTCTATCATTGTAGACGAGGATAAATGCAACGGGTGCGGGTTTTGTATCAGGGCTTGCGACTTTGGAGTTATCTCTCTCCATATAGATAGTCAAAAAGCGTTGGTTTGCGACTTATGCGAAAATATGAGGGAAGAATTCATAGATCCCGAAGTGGGAAAACCCGAACCTCAATGTATCGAGCTCTGCCCACGAGAGGCCATATCGCTTAAAACAGTTGAGCAGATAGGAGAGGAAACCCGCCTTGATGCCGTTAAAAGACTATTTGGCGAACAGATTAGCGAATATGAGAGCTAAGAATTAAAACATCTTTTTTTTATTTTCTTTTTTAATATTCTATTATTATACTTGACAACCACTTTAAAGTAAT
>CAZDJH010000448.1:0-3563 GCA_964505645.1 uncultured archaeon
ATAGAAATAGAAATAGAAATAGAAATAGAAATAGAAATAGAAATAGAAATAGAAATAAAAGATTTTGAATTTATTAGAGTATTTTCTTAACTATTCAACATCAGCAGCGTCATCTTCCATTAAATCGTAGTATTCAATGTCTTCTAGTCCGCCCTCCGGATCTTCTTTCCAATGGGCTTTAATAGGCATCCCTATATATGTATCTTTGACATCAACTCCTGGCGTGAGCTCGGCGATTGAAGTAGTATCCGATCCATCGTGATGGACAAGAACCATCGGTTTTTCTTGAACCTCCCCTTCGTCATCCTTTAAATATGCGATCGCGTAAGTCGCTACTGATGCGGTATCTCTGATATCTACCCATCTATCAGGCTTGACTAAACACTCCCCGCATACTAATCTAGGAGGATAGAATACCCTATTACATCCAGAACACTTGTTAGCGATAAGTTTTTTCTCCTTTAATTTCTCTAAAAAGGGTTTCATATGGGTGATGTTGAACTTATAGTTATAACTGGATAAATACCAATTAGCATCCATCGTTCGTGTCTTTTTATACTCTTTCTTCTCATATTTCATAGACTTCCTTTGAGTTTGTTTAGACATATTATTTTACCTCCTTTTTATTTCCACTTTCGTTTTGGTTCGTCTGACATTACCATCAAGGTTATGAAGTTCAAGCTTCCACCCCATCCGCTCCCTATAGAGGTATGGACGGTCTTGGGAACTTGATTGCTTGCCTTACCCATAATCTGAAGTGCCGCAACCGCAGGTCGTTCCATGGCAGATGCTCCAATCGCATTCGTGGAATTAACTCCTCCAGAACAATTCACTGGAAGTTCGCCATCTAAAGCGGTTACCCCCGTTTCATACATTTCGGGTGCGGTAGTTTCTTCAAACAACCCTAACTTTTCATCCCACATGAGTTCTTGATTAGGGAATGGGGCATATACCTCAGCGTAATCGATCTCCTTTCGTGGAAATGAGATTCCTGCTTGACTGTATGCTAATTCTGCGGATTTCATGGCACCTATTTGTGCGGAAGGATCAACTTGAGCAGAACCGCTTCCATCATACCCTAAAACAGCAGTTTCATTGGCAACACTGGCGACCCCATTCACATAAACGGGGATGTCGCACATATCCTTGGCTTTCTCTTCGGTAGTGAAAAGCATAGCGACAGCACCGTCAGAAGCAGGGCAAACCATCCCATATCGAAGGGGATATTGAACATAGGGCGTGTCTAACACCTCCTCAATGGTAAGGTCTGGCATCTTTAAATGTGCCCACCATGTTTTTGCTGCATTTCTCCTATTTTGTACGACCACTCGTGCTAAATCTTCTTCGGTTATGTTCGACTTACTCATATAAGTTGTCGCTTGATAGGCTGCTACTCCTATAGCTGCACCTCCAGATAATAGGCGGTTTAATTGTTCATAACTAATACCCAAACTATTAAGAATGGATATTTCACCATAGGCTACGCTCGCAAGTCCCACGCTGGTATCTCCTTGACTCTGTTGCTCGAATGCGATTGCTAATACGGTATCAATACCTGGTATTTCCGCCGTAACGGTATAATATCCTCCAATTGCCACCGACCCTCCCGTTGTCCCACCTGTGGTGATTCGCATCAATGGCTTATTTCTTGCGCCCATCCAATCGGTCATCCAGAGCTCCGGGATGTTTGCTCCCTCGAACGCAGGCATATTGCCGTTCACATATGCATCAATATCGTCCAATTCCACACTCGGTACCTTCTTCAAACAATCTTCTATTGCTTCACTTACTAATTCGGGCATGCTTACATCTGAACGCTTCGATGCATGTTCAGAAAAACCCGCAGAAGCAATTGCTACTTGTCTACCCATTTTATTTATCTCCCTCCAATACATATACTATATTATTTTGTGCACACATTCCTATTTGTCCCGTGGCAATAGCACGCTTTACTCCGTTGATTTGATAGTCGCCAGCTTCCCCCCGTATTTGCTTTACCGCTTCTATAACCCTTATTAATCCCGCTGCACATGGGGGTTTACCTCCAAGGGCTCCACCAGAAGGGTTTATGGGAAAACTCCCATCGATTTCCGTATCTAATCCATTTCCCTTCCCTTTTTCAGTAAGACCCAATGCTTCGGTGAAAATTAATTCTTGGTGCGCATACGCCTCATGGAGCTCTGCCATATCTATTTCACTTTTCGGGTCATCGATGTTCGCCATATCGAATGCCATTTTACCTGCGCGTTCCATGGAAGAACACGTAGTTAAATCCCTTTCTCCTAAGTAGTAGGTATCTTGATTCCATCCTACCCCTTTTATCCATATTGGGTTATCGGTAATCTTTAATGCTTGCCGTTCAGGTGCCAATAGGACTGCTGCAACACCATCACAAGGCTGGGCAACCATTTGTTCGGTCACAGGGTCTGAATATGCATCTGCGCTTAAAATTTCGTCGATGGTAATATTGGGATTCTGTGCCTCTTCCAAGGCTAAGGGATTTTTGGCTGCGTTTTTCTTGTTTTTCACCGCTACTTTTGCGATATATTCAGCTCCTACATCATATTTATCCATATACGCTCTCATTTGGAACCCGCTTGCCGTTATATCGTTTACATAGGCATTAGGACGCTCCCATGTGGGGTCTGTTTCATACAACCGCGCAGAGTGATACGGGAAGCATGAAGGCATACTTCCGCCCCAAACCACGGCTAATTTATGATTTCCGGACAGAATTCTCATCATTCCGTATAACATTGCATGTGCGCCGTCCATCTCGACCTTTGACTCGTCTGCCAAGTAACCCCCTCCAACTTCAACGGTAAAACAATTTGATATTGTCCTCCCATCATAATAATCATTTGTAGCGGAAATCACGGTCGTAATGTCCTTTTTTTTCAATCCCGCATTATCCAACGCGCCTCTTACTGCCTCAAATATCATTTCATATCGGCCATAATTCGCATCAGAGTATAATTTTACTTGATTATATCCTACTATTCCAACTTTATCCATAACTTATTTTCACCTCTGCCTCACGCTTTCACGAACCCCTCGATATCTGAAGGGCCGCCCTGTGGGTTTTCTTTCCATTGAATTTTAACTTCTGTCCCTATCTTTAAATCTTGCTCCTCAAAGTCCAATAGAGGATAGATAATCGCCGTATCACTTCCTTCGATCTGTACCATCCCGATATCCTTTAGGCTCCTAGACTTTCGTGCTCTACGGTCACTCACCTTGTATGCTGTACGGGTGAAATTGACTAACTTTCCCTTATTGGCTAATTCAACCCAATTTTCATCTATATCGATCGTTATCCTGCACATTCCGCAGACCTTCCTGGGCGGAACGAATACTGCTCCGCACTCCGGGCATTTATTCGCCATTATCTTCTTATCCTCGAAGCCATCATAAAACCGGTCCATGTACAAACCAACGAAAAAGGTAAAATCGGCTTTAACTAAGCCTCTATTCTTTTCAATTACTTTTTCGGTCATTTTCGTGTTTTTTTTATATTTATATATTCTATTCTTAAAAATTTGATTTTAGATATAAAATAAATA
>CAZDJH010000449.1:0-3558 GCA_964505645.1 uncultured archaeon
TTTTTTTTTTTTTTTTATAAATAATATTCTCCTCCCTTTCATCTATTTTTAGAACTACTAACCTTTCTAAATAAGTAAATAATCTTGAAAAAAAGAGAATGGAAAAAAATAAAGGTATTAAAAAATAAGATTTGGAAACGATTCTTTCTTGTCTAAATCTTTTCCTTTAGCTTAAGCCGTGGGGCTAGACCGAGGGACATCATTTCTTGTAAGAGCAATTTAAATGCGTAGGAACATACTACATTACTGATGGTTGTATTCTCACCGCATACCGGACAGTAGCGCTTGTCTCTATTCCTGTCATAAACCGCGAGTAATCCACACCGCTCGCATACAAGAATCGTGGTTTTATCCGATTCATCTAATAACCTCTCTTTTAGAAGTAGCGCTGATCCATGTCCAACCAAACAATCTCGTTCCATTTCCCCAAATCTCAATCCTCCTTCCCGGGCACGCCCTTCTGTTGGTTGACGGGTTAGAATCTGAACGGGTCCTCGAGCCCTTGCATGAAGTTTATCGGCAACAAGGTGGTATAATTTTTGGTAGTAGATGGGGGCACAATAAATTCCCGCCTCGTATTTTTCTCCGGTAATGCCGTTATACATAATTTCTCTTCCGTTAAATTCAAATCCCGCCTCTACTAACTTTTCTTGTAAATCTGTAATGTTTTTCCACTCAAATGCAGTTGCATCCCCCAATTCCCCCGTATTACATGCAATTTTTCCGCTAATACCTTCGAAAAGTTGTCCTAAGGTCATCCGTGAGGGCATAGCGTGAGGATTCACGATAATATCGGGTATTACTCCCGATGATGTAAATGGCATATCACACTCATCAACAACCATTCCAAGCACGCCCTTCTGTCCGTGTCGCGAAGAAAACTTATCTCCTAATTCTGGTATTCGTAGATCTCTTACTTTTATTTTTACCAACTTATTTCCGTCAATCGTTTCCGAAATAATCACGGTATCAACAATTCCCTGCTCATTGTGCCGCATATTTATTGAGGTCTCGCGACGGTTCGGCTGCATAAGTTCGAATTCTTCGTAGGATTTGATAAACCTCGGGGGAGAAGTACGCCCAATTAATACGTCTCCTCCATTCACTTTCGTTTCAGGTTCTATTATACCATCTTCTTCAGATAAAAGCCTATAAGATTCTGCTGACTTGAAACCGCGAACACCCCTTTCGGGGATTTCGAATTTATCCTTTTCCCCTCCGGGATACTTCCTTTCCTCTGCATCATATGTTCTAAAGAAATGGCTTCTCGCTAAACCCCGTTCAATTGAAGCTTTATTTATGATGATTGCATCTTCTATGTTAAAACCCTCAAAACTCATCATACCAATAATGAAATTTTGACCCGCAGGTCTCTGGTTAAAGCCAATAATGTCCATGGGGCTTGTTTTTACTAATGGTTTTTGGGGGTAATGGAGGGTATGTCCCCTCGTATCAAGTCTTAAGTGCATATTTGCCGCAAATAATCCGAGTGCTTGCTTTACCATCCCCGCTTCGTATGTATTCCTCGGCGATTGATTATGTTCCGGAAATGGGATAATTGAGGCACATATACCCAAGATCGCCGCGGGTGATATCTCTAAGTGTGTATGCTCTGGGATTAAATCCTCCTCAAACATTGCGATATAGGCATTTTCTTCCTCTTCTGCATCTAAGTATTCGATAACCCCTTTGTTCACTAGATCTGACCACTGTAGTGTACCTTCCTGTACTTTTTTGATATCATCTTTCGTTATTAATACCTCTTTATTTTTTACAACAAACAAAGGCCTTGATGCGCGGCCGGCATCACAATTTATTTGTATCTCCTTGGAATCATAATAAAATCCTATATTCACATGCTCTCCTATCTCCCTTCTCCGCCTTTTCTCCCTAAGTTCATGAATGAATGGGTTATGGTTTTGATGGATCCCGACAAGCTTGCCATTTAAAAACACCTTTACCTTATCTCCACGAATATTTCCAACTTCATTTATCGGTATCACCCCGAGGTCAATAAGTATATTCTCGATAATAATTTCATCAGTGCCCACAGAAATAATCGCGGCGAGTCCGAGATTTTTCACCAGTCCACAATTAGGGCCTTCTGGAGTTTCAGCAGGGCAAATTTTACCCCATTGGGTAGGATGGAGATCTCGTGCTTCAAAATGAGGTTGACTTCTACTTAAAGGAGAAACCACCCTTCTTAAATGGCTTAATGTTCCAACGAGATTTGTTCTATTGAGAAGTTGACTCACTCCCGCCTTTCCACCGACCCAATTACCTGTGGCCATTGCATGCCGTATTCGTTCCGTTATTACATCTGCTCGTACTGCGGTTTTAATATTTGGTGCTCTACCTCGTACAGCAGTACGTTCCAATTGATACTTTATATCCTTAACGAGATTTAAGAATGCAACCCTAAATAGGGATGTAAATAGGTCTCCCGCGAGTTTTAAGCGCTTATTAGCATAATGATCTTTATCATCCGGTTCTCGCATATCTAATGCAAGTTCCATGACTTTTTGGGCCATTTGCCCTAAATAATAAGCTTTTTTGATCCGGTCTTCTTCCTCGTTTCCAATGTGGGGTAAAAGATATCGATCTAATACTTGGAGAGCTCTTCGGATACGATAATCTTTTGTTTGACCAATGGCAACCCTTTTCCCTATATAATCCAACGCATTCTGTTTAGACTTTTCGGGATCCTTTAATACTTGGATTTCCGAGGCTACATCGATTACAGGAATTAACTCTTTTTGAATATCATCGTTATCGGTTATTGCCTTAAATATTTCCCTGTCCGAATGAAGTCCCAATGCTCGCATTAAAATTGCTAAGGGAATCTTCCCCGGTACTGACGGAAATGATACTCGGAGATTGCCATCTTTTTTTCGCTCTATACTTACTGGCGCTCGAAATCCGCTCCTTGTAGAAAATACTTTTGCTTGATGGGTCGCACTTGAGCTTCTGCTTGCTTTTTCAGCAAGGATACGATTCGGAGCTAAATCTTCTTGGGTAACTAATACCCTTTCCGTCCCATTTATAATAAAATATCCCCCCGGATCTAAGGGATCTTCACCCCTATTAATTAGTTCCTGTTCTGAGAGTGCCTCCAAGGGACATCTACAACTCTTTAACATAATGGGGATTTTACCAATATAGATATTAAGCGTTTGTTGAGGCTCTTCTCTTTGCGTCCGTTCGTCAATGGTTATTGGTGTCATCTCCAACGTGATATCTGCCGCATAACTTAATTCTCTTATGCGTGCTTCAACCGGAGATATCTCCATAGTGGCACCATCTGCTTCTCGCACTTTTGGCTTGCCTACTTTAATCTTACCAAAACGTATTTTAAACCCGGGAATATCGGGCACCACCTCTCCCGATTCATCGACGATTTGTTGCATTTCTTTTTCAATAAAATCGTTGTACGAATCAAGGTGCTGGCGCACGAGCCCCTTTTCCTGAAATAGTGACTTTAAAACTAACCAATCATCTTTACTTGTTAAATTTGAGCCCATTTTGTTTTCCATATATTAGTACTTTATTTTTATATTA
>CAZDJH010000450.1:0-3552 GCA_964505645.1 uncultured archaeon
AAAAGTTAATTAAGGTTCAATATTTATTTTTCTTGCTTTGGAAGTTAAGTTTTAATATTGGAATATGAGTTTTGATAACATCCCAAACTAACTCATAATCTACTCCAAAATAATGGTGAATAAGTTTATCTCTCATTCCTGCTATTTTGCTCCACTGAATATTCGTATACTTTTCCCTGATTTGTATCGGTATCAATTTTGTTGCTTCCCCTATAATTTCGATACTTCTTACATATGCTCTTTTCAATGTTTCGTTATTTATAAACTCATTATAAGAAATATAATTTGAATTGTTAAGTAGGTAATTAATCTCATCAATAATATGATATACCTTGTCTAAAAGATTTTTAGATTGTTTCAAAATGAGCCTCCTCTAGAATCTCTGACTTCATATAAGGACTTAAAGCTTCAATGGTAAGAAGATCAACGTCTCTTTGAAGGATTTTTTCTAATAAAAAGACCAACTCGATAAAATTATTGTAATTTTTTTTCCCATCTTGAAATTCCACCAATAAATCTATATCACTCTTATTGGTATGTTCTCCCCGTATAAAAGAACCAAACACACCGATTTGCTTAACATGGTGCTTTTTTAATTTATTCCTATTTCTTTTAAGGAGTTCAATTATTTTTTCCTTATTTAAGCTTTCAAGAGCACTAATTTTTAAAACACCTTCACATTTTAAATTGCACTAAGTTCTAATTATACTTAAATTAGTTCTCATATTTATTTTTTTTACTTTTCAATATATTTATAGTGTCTTGATTCATCTTTTCATTCAAATAGATCTATTATTTTCACAATTTACAATGGATTTTTAAATTCCTTGGGTTTAAAGAATACAATAACGCATAGATACAAACTACTTTTTTATTAAGAACTCTAACTTAACCTTCTATGTATAGTCTTGTGTGTCTAGCTCTGCCGCAATATGAAGTTTCCATTGGTCAATCCAACTCGTGCTGGATACATATAATATTGAGAGTATCGATGAATTAATAAAAAAGATCAATTCTTAAACTTTGAGAAAGTTTAAGAAATTTTCGAGTTTTCTTTTTCATTCTGGATTAATCTCTCAAGATCAATATGATAATTTGAGAGATACTTATAACTATCCTAAAGATTTTATTGAGAAGTTTGAGAGATATATTGATTTTAATCCGGAATCCGAAACTTGGAACAAGGATTTTGAAGCTTGGCTATTGGAGAGGGATATAAAGAGCCAGAAGAATTTAAAAAAGGAGTTAAATTCATTATTGGAGGGAGAGCGAAGCTTGATTCAAGAAACACCCGAAAGCCTTATTTCTAATGCATATTCAATTGTAGATGATTTTGAAATATTTCGTAATTATATTTCCGATTTTGAAAACGGAGTAAAACTAACCAAGGGATTATGTTGTTTAAAAAGGAAAGATATTTTTAAAATAAATTCTATGTTAAATAATTCTGAGGAATTGGACGACTATGTGAACCAGCAAGACACAGTTTTGATTCATTTCTTTTTCCTGGTCGCCAATAGGTTAGGATTTTGTACATATACGCCGAAGATGAAACTTAAAACAACTCCATTATATCGGTACTACCTAGATTTACCGCAAAAGCAATAATATTGGGTCTTATTTAGGGGGTTATGGGATAAAATAAGTTGGTATCGCTTAAATGAATACAGCTCTGCCGGTAGGCCAAGATGGCTTTTTGCCGATAGATATCTCATTTCCAATTCAATTGCGTCTATACCTGTAGATAAGTGGATTAATATTAGGGACTTTCTCGGGTTAATAGATGAAAATATTCATGAGGATCTCGATTATGGTAAAATGCTGTATTTTATTGGATTGTTCAGTGATAAACTATTACTTTTATTCAAGCATTTCGGATTACTCGACTTAAATATTAATGACCCTAGTGAAGTTTCCAATTATGATGAGTTTGAAGTTAAAGTTACACCTTTAGGAAATCAAATCTTTTCTTTATTGAAACGCTTAAAAAATTAGTTTTGTCCCCAAAAAAGAGTCAATGGATAAAGTTAAGATTTCTATAATGCAATTTATCATAAAGTTATATTGATTGCAATATCTTCCATTTTACTTCAAAAATACAATAAATTAGCAGTGTATTTGAATTTTAAAACAGCTATAAAATAATTATATCGTAAGGAAATATCAAATAATAATAATGGACAATCATTATTGAAGGGGAGTATAATGTACCCCAAGCAAAATGGGACCCCAGAAAAAATGTTTATCGTTCTCAAGCTTTTCATTATAAAGATATTTATACGATAAAGGAATTACATGTATCTATCAGTAAGTTTACCTCAAAAAACTAATTAAAATTATAACCTCTCAGAAAAGAAATTCTTTTAGTTTTTCTTGTAGATTTTTAACCCAGAAGGTAAGGAATTCGGGTTTAATCTTTTTTCTTCGAATTTATTTATTTTAGAAACCAATTTATCGACGTTCTTTAAGGAATCTTCTAATTTTTTATTATTATCTCATTTTTATTATTGAATTATGTTCATTCTCCAAGCCCCGATGTTGAGCAATAAATAAATTAATATAGATATTATCCTCATTTTTATTTAGAAAAGGGTGTGATATCTGGATATGTATAATTAAAAATAACTATTGCATAAGACTATAAATGAGTATATACTGTTAATATATAATAGGATGAAAGGAAAAAATAAAAGCCATATAGATAAAAAAAGGCTTGAAAGATATATTGAGAAATTGGAACATCTTAACGAATTAGTACAAGAATTTGATAATTGGACGGAAGCTCTTAGTGAACAAGATTTTCTGAGATTAAATTTGAAGGATCAATTTGCAATTTATCATGCCCTTCAATTAATAATTGAGATAATCACAGATTTAATAGCAATGACCGTTAAGGATATAAAAATTAAACCAAAAGACGACTACTCAAATATCGAATGTTTATATCAACAAGGAATCATATCAAAAGACCTAAGGGAAGGGTTATCGAAATTAAAAGGATTAAGAAATATAATTGTTCATGATTATAACGGGATTGATAACAGAATAGCTTTCAAAGGAATGAATGAACATTATCATTTTATTAAAGAATTTTACAAGGTGATACGAGAATGGTTGAGGAAGAGATCTTAACTCAAATTAAGAAGGATTTTGTTCCTATTATAAAAGAAAGAAATATTAAAGGGCTTCTTTTATTTGGGTCATACGCGGAAGAAAACCAAACTAATCAGAGTGACATCGATCTTTGCGTGGTTGCCCCAGAAGAGGACCCCTATGAACTCTACTCGCTTTTTTCAATTAAAATTAACCTTTTTTCAAAACGATATGATATTAAGTTTTTTTCAAAATTACCACTCTATCTTCAAATAAGAGTCATTGAAGATGGAATCCTAATTTACTCTCCAAATGAATTGGAATTGTATGAATATTTCTATCACTTCCGAAAGCTTTGGGCAGATCAAAAGCATAGGCAACAACTTTCAAGGGATGAATTACTCTCCCTATTGGAATAAGAATCCCTATTGGAATAAGAATCCCTATTGGAATAAGAAT
>CAZDJH010000451.1:0-3545 GCA_964505645.1 uncultured archaeon
TTTCATACACAAGAGAAGGGGTGTTTCTCGATTTATATAATGTTTTACCAATCAAAATGCTTCCTAAGTAACAGATATATGGAAAAAGATACATCATTAATCTTATATCTCCAGGAATTGCCATAAAAATACTCAAATACAAATAATTTATGCCAACTACGATAAATATGAAGGAAATTTGTTTTCTCCGTACATTTTTTTCCAAATACAGTATTGCAATTATAATAAAGATTATTCCAAAGAGTAGCATCAAATTCAAAAATTCAAAAAGAATCCCAAACACCAATCCCCCCAATAAAGCGTTAATTATTCCATTAAATGTAGATAAATCAAGATTATAGAGATTTTTGAACCTGTCGCTGTGAAAATGCCAATTATATAGGGGGTCTTCAAATTTATAGAGTGAAAATAGAGCCCAAGCTATAAAGGACACCCCAAACGAGAAGATAATGCATAATAATTTTTTCCATGAGATATTTTCAATTTTAAATAGTTTTAATGAGGAGAGAAGCCAGAAGAATATAATACTGCCCACAGTAATTAATCCCGCACTGAAGTGTGTAAAACTTAAGACTGAAACGCCAAGAAATAACCCTATTATATTTTTTATGTTCAATTTGTCGATAATAGTTGTGTAATAGAATATTAAGAGACATGAAAACATCATTAGTTCCTCTCTCAGCCCCCTCCCATTATGAGTGATAAAAAAGAAGCTTAACGATATGAGGTATGTGGCAAGTAAAGCAATATATTTTGCTTGAGGTGTACATTGTTTTTCATCGGAAAATAGCTTTTCAGCACTTTTGGTAAAGAATACATAAGAACTAATGATTACCAAGATACCGAAGGTGAGTGAAGTTAATTTTATTGCCAAGGTTTCGTTTCTTGTCAATAATAGAAAAATACTGATAAAAAATGGAAATGCGGGTGCTCTAAAAGAAGTATAATCGAATTCAGTGATCATACGAGCAGCTTCTATGTATTCATAAGAATCAGGTGCCAGAGGTATAAATAAAGCAGAAATTATTCTCAGAATGATTCCTATCCCCAAAACTAATAGAAAATAAAGATCGACCTTCTCAATTGATTTTATGTAAGTTCTATCCATATTTCTCCTTCTTTTTTTTGTATTAATAGTTTTTTTAATCATTTAAATATTATTGTCTCGGTGCTTAGTCTTCCCGATATCTCTACTCTTGATAATAGATAAGAGTTTCGTCTTATTTCCACCAATTAGTAGAAAAAACAGGATCTCATTGATTATTAGATTTGGAATTGATATTGCCAAAGTAATAATAGCAAATAAATCTATTATTTGAGATAATAAAACGGCTATGCTATGAAAGGTTCGAAAAATATACGTTATTGTATATGTTATTAATAAAAACTTCTGATTTAAGGTAAAACTTAAATATCGACAATTATATGTTAGTTTTTCTTCTTTCCTCGAATTAAATAAAACCAATCCAATAGAAATACTCCCTATATATATAATATAGGGGAAATAATAACTTAAAACGCGGGCATCTGCTATAACGGACAATATTATACTAAGATATGCGTAATTTATCCCAACAACGAGAAATAAAAATAATATCTGTTTCTCCTTTATTTTTTTTATTAGATAAACAATGGCTAGAAAAGTAAAACAAAATCCTAAAATAGTGGAGAGATGAAAAAACTCGAGAGGGATACCTATTAATAACCCACCGAGCAATTTATGAATTGAAAATAAATTCACTTTATATAAATCCCAAAAACCTTGGCTCTGAACATGCCAGTTATATAAAGGATCGCCAAATTTACAGAATGAAATTAAAGCCCACGCCATAAATGATATTAAAACAGAGAAGGTTGCTAGGATGATTTTTTTCCATGATATCTTTTTAAAGGGGTATATTTTTAGTGAAGAAATTAAAAAGAATAAAAAGCTTCCTGCCACAAGAAACAATCCAGCGCTAAGATGTGTGAAGGTTAATAGAGACACAGATAGTGTCAATCCAAAAGTAGTTTTTAAATTTAATTGATCCTCAATTATGAGGTAATAGAATATTAAGAGACATAAAAGAGCCATCAGCTCCTCCCTCAAACCCCTTCCATTATTACAGATAAGATATAAATTCAGTGCAATCATAGATGTGGAAAATAATCCAATATATTTTGCTCCCCCTCGACTATCTTCGAGGTAGCTTTCTGCTGCTCTAGTGAAAACTAAATATGCTCCTAAAATTAAAAGGATTCCAAATATAAAGGAAGTTAATTTAATTGAGATATATTCATTGCCAGTTAAGAAGAGGAAGATCGCAATAAAAAAAGGAAAACCAGGGGGTCTCATAGATGAATAATTCCATTCAATGATAGATTGGGCGGCTTCAAGGTAAGTATAGGCGTCATCGCAAAGGGGAATAAATACCCAAGAAATGATCCTGAGGGAAATCCCTATAATGAAAACAAATAAAAAATAGAGATCGACTTTTTCCAACGACTTAAGGGAATTTAAAACCATACTTATTTCAACATTTTAATTTAATAGTTTAAATAAATATAAAACCTATTAAAACTTTTCAGACTTAAGGCATCTTGGTCCATGAATGCTATATTAAGTAGTTTTTAAACCAGAACTTAATTGATCCTCATTTCTGCGGTGTGGGTCATTGTAGCATGTAGACTCTAGGAATTATGCTCATTAATTTTTAGGATGTAATGAACATAAAGTAAAACCAATAGTATTACGATAAACTAGTAATTATTCGATAATAACATTTTATGTTAATGCTTTAATTTTTGAACTATTTCTTGATAATATTAACCTCCTATTTTTTTGGTTTAGAATATTATCTATTGGTATATCTCACGTCCTAAAAGAACTCTCCCTTTTTCTCTACTTAATAACGGATTTGGATTATCTAACCTAATAAAGTCGCAAATCAGTTATCATTCTAAAAGAAATATAAAAAGATAGATATAAAAAAGCGAAATAAGGTAAAATTAATATTCTTCTTGATATCTCAGCTCAGATATGATCTTTTACCACCTTTTATCAAGTGACCTTAAATGAATCTGCCCTGTAATTTATTATCATGATTTATGAACCTTATTTTTCGGGAACTATTAAGATAAATCAGTAGCGAAGTCTCTTTAATTATAGTGGAAGTTATTGCACATATACTCAATATAATTGTAATCGGAATAGGATCACTGACATCATATGTTACTGGAAATGTGATCCGCTCTAAGTCGAATGGAAAAGCGTGTAAAAAAAAACCTTGAAGCATGTTTATAATGAAGAAAATAGATAATAATAAATTCATTTTTCGGATAAAGGAGGGCTTAAGATTTCTCTCGGTGTTATTTCTATTCAATTCCCAATAAATAGTACCTAATGAAATAGCACCTATATAAAAGATCAAAGGAAAAAAGTACAATATTACGCGTGGGGTAACAAAAAATATGCTTAAATAAGCCAAATTTAGTCCTATAACGAAATAGATATATGAAAATTGGGTTTTTTTAATATTTTTAAAAAGTATTTCAAAAGTGGGAAA
>CAZDJH010000452.1:0-3544 GCA_964505645.1 uncultured archaeon
ATCTTGTTTACTCCTTTTCTCGTTTAAGACAGTGAGAATTCTAGCACAATCCTTCTTAAATTTCCTAATTTTGCTTATATCTTTCTCTTTTTCCTGAATTAAATCTACCTTATAAGATTGCATATCATCCCTAGTTTTTTTTAAAAGCTTCTGAAGCTGTTTTATTGATTTTTCTCTAAGCTCTTTTGCTTGCATATTATTTCTTTAGTCTCTTCAATTTTTTCAATCATATTCATAATTAAATCTAGCTTGGTGTTCCCCGTTGTTCCGGTTTTGAGATATTTTTTCTTTTTATCTTTATTAATCGCAAAAAAGCTGAACAATATATCCGAATCAATAAATATTAATTTATTCATATTTTCTCAATTTCTAATATTATTTGCGCGTTGCTCTATATATTATCATTTCCATGATTCTCGGATTACTTCCTTTATAGACTTCCCTGATTTAATTATTGGTTTATAGAAGTATCCAAAAAGTGAAGGAATGATAGGGCTTTTCTCTTAAATTTGCGAAGGACTGTTTTTTATCTATTTTATCTTTTGCTGGTTTCTTAGTCTTTGTACAAGGTCTTGCTACTTGACTCGGTCTTAGTACGAATTCTAATTACAAATAGAAAAAAAGTAAAAGGATGAGATTGATTGCAATATTTATTAAAAGATTTTCTACCAGAGTTTCAGAAATAATAAATAAAAATAAGTACGGATGGAGAGTATGTATTCTTAATTTAATTCTAATAAATGTACCATACTTTCCATTCCGAACTCTTAATCTCCTCCCACTTAATTAAATAAAATCTGTATCCATTTAGTTCTCATTTTTTAGCCTCATTATTATAGCACAGCAAGTTTATCAAAAAATAGATTATTATCGATAAATTGGAATGTGATCCTTTTTTCTCTTATCCACTCCCGCCCATAAAGATCATAAAATTCCCTGAATGCATCATTGGAAATAATATAGGCATCTTCCTTTTTCGCATATTGTAAGATGTAATAATCTGCTTGGGTACCGCCGGTTGACTCGATAAATTCCGGCTGCCTTAGTAGGCTCTCGTATTCGTTTTGATTATCAATAGTATAGAACAAACTTCTGTCAAAAATGACTAAATAATCAAAAATTCCGATTGATTCCAGCGTATCAATTAAAATCGTTAAGTTAGCAAACTTTCCCGAGTTTTCTTCGCTAAAATCGTTGGACCGTGCGATATTTGCGCCGTCTATCACAAACTTGAGCCTTTGTATATCGCATTTTTGATTATTCAAATAAATTTGAGGTTCGGCCTTCTCTTTTTGAACCGTTTTCGCCCCTTGCCCACCTGCACTGACCGTCCTATCCACATCTTTCCGGGGCTTTTGTTTAATTTGGCTCTCTGATTCAACATACCCCTCTGAGCCTTCCAGTTTCAATTCCTTTACCCTCTCCTTGAGTTTTTTCATTTTGTCATCGAGGAGTTCCTCACCCTCTTGTCCCTCAGGGGATATATGTTTCTTAAACCTCTTTTGAATCGTGCGCATTTTTTCGTCGATATCCCTATATTTGGATGATATTTTCTTTTTTATCCCTTTCCCTTTCTTTATTACGTCTCTTCGCTCTCTCTGCTCTCTCTGCTCTCTCTGCTCTCTCTGCTCTCTCTGCCCTCTCTGCTCTCTCTGCTCGATTCGGCGTTCTTGCTCTCTTTCTTGTTCTTGTTTATTGGCACTAATGATTTGTTTCCTTAAGGAAATTGCGCCTGAAAAGCTGGGATTCTCCTTTAACGCATAATTACATGCATAGAACGCATCATCGTAAAAACCTTCAAACATTAGTTTTTTTGCTAAAAAGTACCACGATACCTCTGTGTTCGGTTTATATTCATCGTATTTGAAATCGAGGCCATTCATATTGTATGCCCGGCATAAATATTTCCAAGCGTTTTTTGATGTTTCATTTATTTTCAAGGCTTGCCGGAATGCTTTAATTGCGTCATCCACTTGATTGAGGTTTAGGTAGGCGGCCCCAATGATATTCCAAAAGAATTCGTTATCCGTGAATTTATCTTTAGCGATTTGCGCCTTTTTTATGACCCTTGTGTAATTCCCCACCTTAAACAGGGTTTTGGTTAAATTAATCCAAAAGACCTCGTTATTCTTGTCTAATTTTATGGCTTTTTCAAATAATTTGATTGCTTTTCCGAATTTATCCAAGTGTATGTAGCAGAGACTTAGGTAATTTAAGCTGCTGAGATGGTGGGTCTTTTGGCTTAGGACTTTTTTAAAATTCTCAAGGGCTTTTTCATACTCTTGGTTCCGATAATAACTTTTCCCTTTTTGATATATTTCTTTGGTGGCATTCAATTTTAATCCCGGTTTGAAACTGTCTTATCTCATTATTCCTTTTCTTTATATATATTTATATCGTTTATAGATAAATAATTTTACATCCATCTATTTGTGGGACTTTTGAGGTTTAATCCTTATTTTTTCGTGTAAATTTGGTGTTTTCTTGTTTTTCATTTATTTGGAGAGTATATATAGAACTTGAATAATGGATGTATTTGGAAAATAGGAAAGGTAAATAAAAAGATTGTAAAAATAAAAGAACTATTCGGGTAAAAACCGTTTCACCGCTTTTCTTAATAAATCTAGTGAATAAGAAAAAAAATTATCTGGAATCATACCTTTCTCCATTTCTTCCTTGTCTATTTCTAAAAAGACAGCATTTTCGGAGAAGGATGACTCAAAAACGACGCCATAATTCTTATTTCGAAGTCTAAATACATGCATTTCAACTGTTTTCATATTTTTCACCTCCATTATATATTATTTTATTTTTATTATTTTATTTTTATTATTTTATTTTTATTATTTTATTTTTATTATTTTATTCTATTTTGATTAAAGAAAGTTAATTTTTACATGGATTAAGTAAGATCTCCCCAGAAACTAAGGAAACCACAATTCTCCTTTCCATTACCCACTTCTTCGATGGGACTTGATTATAATAATCCCTAAACATGTCATTGGAAATAATTAAAGCATCATGGTTCGTTAAACAGTAGCCCAATATAACGTCGTCCGCTTTTATTCTTGCAGGAGACTCGAGAAGTTTATTATTCTGAGAAAGAAACCTTTCATAATCGTTTCTTCTATCGATTTTATGCTTAAGACTTGCATCAAAGATAGATATTATCTTTTCCTTCTTTATCCCTAAATGTGCAAGTTCTTTCAGTAGAAGCATAAAATTTCTTAACATTGGCCTCCCATTTTTATTTTTCCTTATCCAACATATATTAGCGCCATCAATAACGTATTTCTTCTCATTATATTCGGGATATTTTTTTAAGGAAATCATTTTTTTAAAAATCCTTTAAAGATGCTTTATATATATAATATTAACTAAGATATATAAGTCTTTGCTTAGATCCCTCCCTCATTTCGGTTAGGATTCCTCCGAGATCTTTTTGGCCCCGCGAGCCATAGAATCCTAGCTTGGATCATAATCTAGCTCGGATCATAATCTAGCTCGGATCATAATCTAGCTCGGATCATAATCTAGCTCGGAT
>CAZDJH010000453.1:0-3537 GCA_964505645.1 uncultured archaeon
ATTTCAATTATACTATTTATTTTTATATATTTTTATAATATTTTTTCATGTTTATAATCTTTATTGTACTAATCCTAAATATTGTTAAGAACCCATTCCATTTCATAATAATAGTGTTCAAATTCGTACTTATCATATATATCAATTTCTCCCGATTTCAACATTGTGATAAACTCCATAAATTCCGCAATTCTCCTGAGTTTTACCTTAGTAATATCGGTTTCTTTAGCACGTATAAATGTGACGACATTTTCGGGAGTAATTTTCCTATCTCCTAATTGAGCATGCAACTTACGTTCTAATCTCCTATATAATAAGAGGAGCGCTTGCCGATACTTACGTTTCTCGTGATACCAATTGATTTTTTTTGCAAAGAAAGAAGAGGTTCTAAACCGTAACTTATCTTCCGCTTTTTCTTGTTCTTCAATTTCCTCTTCTTCTTCTTCTTTTTCTTTTGGTAAATACTTACGCATAGTATATATCGCCAAAATCGGATAAATCCATGCGGTTATAGGATTTGTACTCAACTGAATAATATATCGCATGAGGTATCCGAATATACCCGCGGAGCTAATGTCGTTAGATGTTTCTGGACGGATATGTGATTCATCTATGGCTACAACCCAGTCACTCTTCGTACCATTTTCTTCTTGGTGGGTCAACCAATCAACAACATTTTTTGCAAACTGTTTATTTTGATAATCTTTATTTTCTATCAACTCATTGTTCCAGAGAGATGCATCCGATGAGACAAAGATGCGAAAATTGCCCATATCTTTCTTAAGAAAAACGGTGGGCGTCAATAAAGTTCCTCCAAGAGGGAGGTATAATTCTTTGTCCGGTTGCCCAATTGCATCAAAGATAAAAGAGAGGTCTATACTGTCTTCGGTTTCATTAAACCGTCCATCACCATTTTTATCGACATAACTATAGATCCCACTCGAGTTTGCAACGACATCCCAGCCAAATTGCCGAATTAAAGGACCCCCTGCGGCAGCTGAAGCTTTTGAGAGGACAACTTGACTAACATTTCGAGTTAAATAGGATTCATCACCATCATCATTAACAAATTGAGACTTTTTAATCACGGGAAATAGATTATTTTTTGCATGAGATGCATTATCTAGTAAATATCCTTCAGGAAAAATCGTTACCGGCATTGTACTTGTATTGGTATAGGTTGCCGTCCACATACTGGCAGAAAATATTTCCCATAAGAGTTCATAGGTCGAGCCATGATCATGACAGAGTAAAAGGGAATTATCGCCTTGTAGAAAGTCAATAAAAAAGGGAATTTCAAAAACCGGATTGTATAATTTATCAGGACCTAACAGTACCAATAACACGGATTTATCCAATCGCTTAGTTGCGCTTAAACTAGATTGAATAGCCATAACCTCATAGCCCTCTTCTTCAAGCGCATGTTTAAATTCTGAGCTCCCAGTCCAGTAACTATTATAAATCGAAAAATTATGATCATTCATTCCTTGATCAAGGATGGGGGAAAGGAGGGGGATAAAAGCAAAGATAAGGATAAGCAGAAGCCCCGCTTGCTGATAAATCGACCCAAACGAGCGGCTTTTCTTCACATTATTAATAATATTAAATAAAAATAGGATTCCCACAAACCCCGCTGCAACATAACAGAATAGGGGGATATATGACATAAATACGGGAACAGGTTCGAAGGTGGTTTCTATGTAATAGGAAAGCCCGAATCCAATAAGAACTAAGATAACAATTAAAATAAAATACAAAAATCCCTTTAATATCGGTCTGCCCCCGCTCGTGCTTGACATGATCTTTTTATATCCAAATATTTTAAATATTTTGTTTATAATTTCTTATTATACTTCTTAAATCACTTTTTATTACGATAAACTAAAAGTATCGCCAGTAACTTCATTATACAACTGGGAAAAGGCATTTATCGCATCATTGAACTGTTGTTCGGTTGGTTGTTTGCCACCATAAATAATATCCTCAACCATTTTCACGAATGGATAAATAAGATTTGGTTTTTGGCCTAACTGATTTACCAATGTGATCGAATATTCACGGATTGTTTCGTATACCCTTCGAGGTTTCTTATATTCCTTTTCTATTAATTCCGCATACATGAGATAAGTATAAGCAATTGCTTCCTGTAACCTATCCGAACTTTTCAGTAATTTAAGGTTCTCTTTCTTTCTCTTCTCATCTATAACTTTTGACTTACTACTGAATAAACCCATTTTGTTTTACCTATTTTTTATTTAATTTTTATTTACTTTTTAATATTTTTTAATTCTTATTCTTATTCTTTTTTATTTTATTGCTAATGATCTTCTTATTTTTTTAATTTATTAATACAAAACAACATCATTTAAAAATTTAAAACAAAATTTACTCCGGTTAATTGGTAAAATACCGGTGAAAACAAATTAATCGCACTGCGGAATTCTTCTTCACTTAATGGATATGGGCGCGAATACATAACCCCTTCTATTTCTTGAATGAAAGGATAGACTTTTGAGGGATCTAATCCAAAATCCTTCACGGACACGATCCCCATATCTCTTATTGTTTCATTAAATTCGCGGGTTCTCCCAAATTTCCCCTTTATAAGTTCCATATAGATTCCCCCAAATAGATATGATACTGCTTCCTCGATTCTCCCCGTCTCTTTTAGGTTTTTAAGGTTTTTAATACGATCTTCCAGAGGGATCTTTATAACTCGCTTTTGTAAATAGAATTTCTTCGCAAGTAAAAATCCGCCACCAGCAGAGATCACACTCACCCCGATAATCACGGGAACTCCGATTATCAAGAACCACTGAGCAGGGCTTACAGTTGTAGGTGGTATGGAAGCATCGGCGGCGGTCACATTGAGAGAAATAGTTGAGTCCATTTCATTTTCCCTAAGTTTAATGCGCAGTTCCTTACTCCCTGCTCCATTGGGAATTGTATAAACAATTGAGAAATCACCATTCGCATCAGTCAACCCGCTTGCAACAAGTTCTCCATCATAAAAAAGATTTACGCGCCGGAATCTAATCTTAAATGAGGGATCAATGATATCGTACAGTTGACCATTAATTGTAACAGATTCTCTCTCTTCCACCTCCGAGGGGGTGTTCCAAGTGCAATTGATACCGGTAAATACGGAGATGTTTTCGATCACCACCTCTGAGGGATCTGCGAAGCCTTGAACGCTCGGAAAGCGCAGCCTAAGATCATAATATCCTGTTGTCGCATCTGTCGGAATAGTAATAGCGGGAACCGACCCGTCTGCTTCTGTAAGCAAATAAGAGCTCCACGAGTGGGTTGCATTTTCCCAAGTATAGGTAAAATTTGCATTTGGGGTACCCGTTCCATTATTATATATTAAGGTCGCATTAGGATTATATCCCTCCCCCCGATAATATGATTTATTATTTTGAAGCCCAACTTCAAAAGAAATATAAATTATGGTAATAGTAATGATACTTGTATTATCGTTTGTGCCGTCCGAGGCGTTTAATAATAAATCATAACTACCTACATTTAAGAGTGTAT
>CAZDJH010000454.1:0-3528 GCA_964505645.1 uncultured archaeon
TAATTAAGTACTTACTTTCATTTTTATACAAATACATAAAAAAATATATTTTTAATTATTTGAGAATTGAGAATTATTATCGAATGATTTTCTGAGGTAATAACCGAATTTACAAATGAAATCAAGAAATTAGGTCCGCTTGAAATTAAATGAAAAAAAGGAGAACTAAATAGTCATATCTATTAATACTGCCGGGTGATCGGAGGCGGTCCCCCCAAAATATTTACAATTTTTGATTTTTGCATTAAGATCATGGGAAACAAAAATATGGTCTATTCTCTTTTCGGGCAATTTAGTTTTCCATCCCACCGGAACTTCACTCGGGTTTGCAATGCTTGTGCTTGCTATTTCCCAGCAATCATCCAAGAGATCTACAGTGATATTATACTGTTCTGTATCCGGAATAAAATTAAAATCCCCCATTAAAATCACATTATTTTTTCCGTTAATTTGTGCTAAAACTTGTTCTTGCTGTACTATCTGAGAGTCTCCTTCAGAGGTATTTACATAATTCCCCAAATGAGTGACAAAAATATTGTAAGTGGTGGATGCAATGGTGATTTGTGCTTCAATGGTCGCCGTCTGCTCGCCTTCACTTTCCATATAAAACGTTCTTGGATTTATGATGGGGTATCTCGATAATAAGGCTATACCGAAAGTTCCTGTCACCGTCTTGGGTCCAAAATATGAATAAAGGTGGAGGCGCTCATTAATGAAACGAACTACATCTCCATTGCCGCTTGAGATTCTGCATGTATCCGATTCAACTAGCCCTATTATTGTCGGATTAGCATTACTAATTACTTGGTATTGAGCTTCAAAATTCTTATTCCCCGATTCATCGAACCCTTGCTGGATATTATAGTTAAAAATCCGTATCTCTGAGGGGATCGATTGGGGGGTCGTGGGGGGAAGTTCATAGATAAATCCCGAAATTATAAAGCTCATAGAAAACAAAACAATTAAACCAACTGCAATACGTCTGGTATTATACAGCTTTATGCTCGGTGGTTGGAACCTCAATTCCTTGGGTTTAAGGGAGGCTACCGATGGAATGAGGACGAACCCAAGAAGGAGAAATACGAACCAAAACATATCCCGGAAAAGATTTCCTACTAATGGTATATAATCCCATACGATCGTAAAGACGTTTACTAAGATCATTATCAAGAAAAAAGCAGAGGCAATGGCGAAACTGCCTCCTATTTTTCGGACGGAAGGACGGCTCTTGATTAATTCTCGTGAAAGAAGCGTGAAATCGATTAATATTACGGGGGAGAGGGCCAGCATGCTATAGAGGAAAAGGGACGAGAGGATGAGCGTATTCGGAGCATAGAATGGATAGATAGTGACAAAAGCAAAGAAGATCTGATTAACCACGACAGTTAAGACTAGAAAAAGAATGAATAATCCATTCCACAGTAAGAGCATCCATGAATTAATATAATTAAATAATTCGGGTTTATAAAGGGCTGTTAAAATATATAGCGAAATGCCTACGGTTAATATAATCAAGATTGCCAAGTAATTCGCTTCTGTCCAACGAGATATCACCGTGGGGGTGCTAAATACGAAGAAGACTAGGATCATGATGCTAATAGATCCCAAGGACAATCCTAAAACCCTGAAAGTACTAGCTTGTTTTGTGCCCCCTTCGGTTGCTTCTTTGTTTTGAATGCTTCCCTCCCTTGAACTTAAAAGAATAGAATTGTACAGACCGAGAACCTCAATTATCCCCAACACCCACCCTATTAGCTGGAACCATCTATATACGGCAATATTAATGGACATACCTAACACGCGAAATCCAATGGCAATAAATAAAGCCAGTGCCAAGCTTAAACCCATAGTCAATCCGTCCTGCTCTTCATTAGCAAAGCCCTTCCGTTGGAGTAGGAGAGGTAAAAGCATTAGGAAACATCCCACTCCGATGCCCGCGGTAATCATCTTAAGGGTAGGGGCTAATAAGGGGGTTAGAATCCTCGTAATAACGATAATAACCCCTAGGATAAATTGCCCAAGGGCGGGGATATTCTTCTTAAAGAAGAGTAATATAATTGGAGTTAAGAGGAAAAGGAGGGCAAGGATATTTTCATTCAGTTCAACCTCAATAAGATTTAGGGCGTAAATAGATTCAAGGAAATCAGAAATTAGTTGTAGGAAAAATAAGATTAGTATGCCAATTACTACTATTTCTAAATATATAGACTTACTTTTTTTTTTAAAAAGATTCATAATAATATAGATATTTTTGATATTATATATATTTTTTAGATCTTTTTAATTTCGAGATTACGGAGAGGTTCGGGGGGACAAAAAGCACGCCTTTAATAAGGGAAATCTTTTTATTAATAGGTCTTGACCTCTAAAGACTTACTTCTTCCGAAATGTCGTAAATTTCTGGTAATGATTTTTTTAATTCCGTTAGATAACATAGTTCCTGCTATAAGAATATCATTATCGTCAACCAATTGACCTCTTGAGAGTAATTGATCATAGACCTTTGAAGCCATTTCTGCCTCCCTTACTCTTAAAGATAAAACTTGCACATTATTCAATAACTTATTCCAATTTTTCTGGAGTTTTACTCATGAAATAATGTATAAGATGCTTTATATTATTTTAAGGATTCTTTTCGGCAGAAACAATTTTTCGAATTAAGAATTTTTTCACCACAGGGACAAGTTTCTGGGTGGTCATATTTTTCGCAAATTTTATTTATTACCTTACAAGAGAATAATAGATTAAATTTTTCGCTTTCATCATGCGCATCCTCGGTACTTAAACCGAGCTCTTCATATAGAAGAAACTCCAGTAGCTGCTTATGACGGATCAATTCTTTCGCATAATTTTCTCCTTCAGATGTTAATTCGATTGGTTGGTATTTCTCCCAGACCACTAGATTTTGTTTATCCAGCCGTTCAATGCAACTGTCAATAGTGGAATAACTCAGATTAGGGTACCCATATAAATTTAGCTCGTTCTGAATATGCTTAATTTTAGCTTTCCCATTGTTCCGATAAATAATTTTTAACACTTTATAGTCAATGTCATTCATCACTTATCACTATCTCCCAACTAATAACTCTGATTCTCATTAATTTTACATTTTTTTATTAATTATTCAAATTTCCTAAAAAAAGGTACTATATAAGATCTCATCAACGCTCTCCCCATATGGTGAACCATCATATATAATTCTTTTATTTAATATAATCAACCTGTCAATATCTTTACGTAACAAATCTAGATTATGATTTATCGTCAAAACAGTAAGACCACGTTCATTATGCAAGCGGGTAATCAAATCTGTAATTTCTTTAGTAACCTTAAAATCAAGATTGCTAGTTGGCTCGTCTAACAAGAGAATCTCTGGTTCTCTAACTAAGGATCTGGCGATCAGAACCTTTTGTTGCTGTCCACCGCTGAGATGCCCTATTGGGCGATTCCTCTGCCCATACATTCCAACAAACTTTAGCTCCTCCCCATCTTTTGATAATTTTCCTTTTTTATCTTTAGAAGCTGTAG
>CAZDJH010000455.1:0-3511 GCA_964505645.1 uncultured archaeon
GCGAAATTCATCCCCTACATAAATGTAGGGGACTTCTTTCGCAGTCAGTTAAAAGATGAATAACAAAAGAGAATCTATATTCTATTTAGCGTTATCTGTGTTTGTAATAAGCTTGCTTGCCGGAGGTTCCATATTGTTTTTGGGTGCGCCGATATTTTCTGATAATTTAAAAGCGGGTAAAGATTCCAAGACTCTTGATACAAATGGAGTTTTAATGACGGCGGGAAATTTTGAAGATGATGTTATTTCAATTGACGGGAACAGTGCTTTAGCCGATAATGCAACATCAGGAAGTGGAACCCTTAATGATCCCTACTTAATCGAGGATTTGAGAATTAAACCATCATCCAACAATACACCAGGAATTAGTATTAAGAATACAGATGCCCACTTTAGAATCGAAAATGTGACCGTGATCGATGCGATCCCTGAATCCAGTTTCGATGTTGGGGGATTTTATTTAGATAATATAACAAATGGTGTCTTAGCTAATTGTAATGCAATATTATCAAGATACACTAGGAACCCTCAGCCATGACATTTTCATTGGTCTTCAGTTGATGAAAAACCTAATTGCATTTAAACATCACATGCCATTTGAATTCAAGTCTAAATGATCACTAGTCTATTTTAATAATATTGTTGTAATGCTACTAAAAATCCTATAGGATTTTGGCTTAAAAATTCCGCAAACAACACCTTATCGAACAATTTTGCCACGGGAAACGTTAATGGTTTTAAGCTGTCAAGTTCTTCGAATAATAACACCTTAAATAGTAACATCGCTGATAATAATAATTACGATTCCCTTGATGTTACTATAAAAGGCGCCGGGTTCACTATCCAAAACTCACATGAGAATGCCTTAAATAACAATACAGCCACCAATCATGATTTATGGGGTATCTCCTTTGTAAATTCCGAGAATAACAGATTAATTAATAATACCGCTAATAATAACGGTAATGGTTTCTTGCTTGGGGAATCTGATGGTAATGACTTAATTAATAATACCGCTAATAAGAACAATGATGTTAATGGTGCCGGATTTCAGCTTACAGGCGAAAACAATAATTTAACAGATAATTTCGCAAACGAAAATGAAGGGGACGGGATATACTTGATTAATAGTAGTGAAACTACAGTTACAGATAATACCGCAAATGAAAATAAAGGATATGGGATACAATTGGTATTAAGTGACCAAAATACAGTTACGGATAATACTTTCAAATATAATGAAGATGGATGCTTTAAAGAAGGGGATTTTTGTGAAAATAATGAATTTAATAATAATATCTGTGTAGAACCTAACGATTCTGGCGATTCTGGAGATGGGATTCCGGGTTACCATATAATGATAATAATTGGTATAACAGCCGTTATATTCTCATTTTTGCTGGTGAGGCAAAAAGAAATAGCGCAATAAACCTTTTTTTTTTCTCGTTCTTTTACTTGACGTTTATATGCTAAAAACAACATGCTTAACATTCCCAATACCTCTATGTTTGGAATGATGTATAAAATTTCATTATGAACTGCTTTAGGGATTATTATTACATCAAAGAGAGATTTTGAAATCCCGAAGGTCATAATTTATGGATATTTTTCTTTCGGAGAGTTCTACTAAAAATTCCCATATGGATACTGAAATAAATCTTACAATATCTCCAAAAAATTTGATAAAAGTTCTAACGAATAAATTTCTTTTGCAGGAATATAATCTGCTTTTCAAATTTTCTTGTGAAATACTCAAAAGGTTAGATTTAAAGGTTTTGGTAATAATAATTGGTTTAACAGATCTCTTAAAACTAATCTTAAAGCAGATTAATTAAAGATATATGATAGAAAAAGAGTATTATATTGAAAATAAAATGATGTAACACCTACAAAGTTAAACGGTATTATAAAAATGAAAACAAAAAAATAAATAAATCAAAAACAAGAATGAAAAAGCAAGGGAAATCGCTGAAATTATGACTCAGAATATGGAGGCGAATATGAAGGATCCTAATTTTTTACTCAAGAAAGAAAGACGGATGCAAGAAGCTGCAGATAAAGTTTAGAAACTTAAAAAGAAAGGAAAAAATTTAGATATAAAATAATTTCTGATAGAACTAATATAATTATTTTTTTATGTGGCGTATATATTTTACGGTGTTGATTCCTGCCCTTGCTCCTTCAGCGGCCGCAAATATGACTTGGAGTATTCCCCCGGTCACATCTCCCGCCGCAAAAACCCCTTTTAAATTGGTTAATTGATTCTCATCGACTTTAATATTACCCTTCTCATCGACTTCAATCCCCGCCTTCTGGAAAATCGAATTCGAAGGTACATGAGTAAATATAAAAAGAGCATCGGACTGGAATTCTTTCATCTCTCCCGTTATGGTAGATTTACATTGTATAGTGTCCAATAAATTCCCCGTATTTGGCTGGACTTCAACCACTTCCATATTTTCAATAACTTGAATCCCTCTTTGTTTTACAGATTCAATCTTTTCTGGTAATTCTTTAATAGATTTTTGTGTGATAATATTTACATTGCAGCCCATTTGTTCCAAAACCAGAGTATCTTCAAGCACTTCTTTACTATCTCCATATAGATATACGGTTTTTTCCCTATAAAGGGGTCCATCACAGAGGGCACAATAAGATACCCCATACCCCAATAATTCAGATTCGCCTTTAATAATGTCCTTTCGTTCACCCCTTCCTGTTGCTATGATAACCGCATCGGCAGTGACATTCGCAGAACGGGTAGAAATCATGTTTTTACCCATCCCTAGCATTAATGAAATGGCATCCCCTTGAATAAACCTAATGCTCTTTATTTTTTTTGCGTGTTTTTTGAATTTTTCAAGTAATCTTTTGCCCTTAATATCATGTTCCCCCAACCAATTATCTATCTCTTTTGTACGCTCCAACGCGCTGGAACCCTCTCCGTCCAAGACAATCGTGTCCCTATTTGAACGCCCGCAATATATCGCCGCGTTCAGTCCAGCTGGTCCACTACCTATAATTGCAATTTCACATTCATATTCCTTTAGTAAATCTGACATAATTAATATAATAAATTTTTTATAATAAATAAAATTTTGAATTCCTCTTTTTTAGGATTTTTAAAAATTTGAATCAAGTCTTAAAAAAGATTGGTTGACCTCCGAGGAAGATGAAGTATGGAAAGATTTCTAAAGGGAGATATTGTAGTAGTTCCCTTTCCTTTTTCTGATCTTTCGGGATCAAAGAAGCGTCCCGCATTAGTTATTACAGTTCTCAGAGGATACTTTTTGATTTCTTAAAGTAAAGAGTTATGTTAGAGCAAATCGTATTTTCACAGCTGATTATAGAATTATTATAAAAAGGGTATCTAAGATAAAGGATGAGAAAATGGAAGAAATAATTGATAAAATAATACAAATTATACAATCTTACATTTTAAATTTCTTTAAATTTATCAAACAATTAGTCGAAAAATAACCTTTTAAAATTAGGTCCCTTTTTATTATAT
>CAZDJH010000456.1:0-3502 GCA_964505645.1 uncultured archaeon
ATTTTTTATAATACATATATTTTTGTCCGTAAATATTGTTTTTAAAAGATATAATTTGTATTTATATTTAATATTCAAATCATTTTATAATTTGTTTATAACAATTTTTTTACATTTTTACTTTATTATTAAAAAATGCCTTTATCAAAATATCAGATGGGAAAAAATTTAATATCATTTTTAAATTTTAAAAGACAATTAACACATTTTTTGAAAATAAAGTGATAAGATATGGATTTTGAGCTTACGAAAAAGCAAGAAATGATTAAAAAGATAACAAGAGAATTCGCCGAAGAGTATATACAACCAGTTGCAGAGGAAAGTGATCAAAATTCCCAATTAGATCCCGAAATATTTAAATTAATGAAGGAGATGAAGTATTTTGGGATATGCATTCCTCAAGAGTATGGTGGTGCGGGACTTCATGAAGATACAGTGAGTTTTTGTATTATAACAGAGGAGATTGGGCGCATCGATGCAAGCTGGTCTATTACTACGGGAGTTCATGGTTCCGTGGTTGCATATCCAATTTATAAGTTTGGGACAGAGGAACAAAAGGAAACGTTCTTGGTTGATTTAGCTACAGGAAAAAAACTGGGCGCCTTTGCGCTAACCGAGGCAAATGCGGGAAGCGATGCGCACGGTGTGCAACTTTCCGCGGTAAAAGATGGGGATGAGTATATCCTTAACGGGAGCAAGATATTTGCGACAAATGGGGGGATTGCGGAAACATTATTAGTGGTGGCGACTACCGGTCAGGAGGGGCGTAGAAAAGAACTGACCGTGTTTATCGTAGATACGGACACCCCAGGATATTCCGTGGGAGTTAGGGAAGATAAATTAGGAGTACGTGCATCAAATACGTCAGAATTGGTCTTTCAAGATGTCAGAGTTCCTGAAGAAAATATTTTGGGTAAGGAAGGCAAGGGATTCGGACTATCCATGGCGATATTGGATTATGGGAGGATTCTTATGGCCGCTCAATGCGTTGGTCTAGGGCAAGCATGTTTAGAAAAATCAATTCAATATGCAAACGAAAGGAAACAATTCGGTAGAAAGATCGGGAGATTTCAAGGTATTCAATGGAAGATAGCTGATATGGGAACAGGAGTAGAATGTTCTAGATTGCTAACCTATAAGGCGGCACGCAAATGCGATCAAGGGGAGGATTATGGGTTGATCGGTTCCATGGCCAAACTTTATGCATCAGAAGCAGCAATGAAGGCTGCGCATGATGCTGTGCAGATTCATGGCGGGTACGGACTAATGAAAGCCTATGATGTTGAACGATACTTTAGGGACGCAAAGATGGCAGAGATTTATGAAGGTACCTCCGAAATTCAGCGATTAGTTATTGCAAATAATTTATTACGTAAAGGAGCATGAGGTGAAAAGAAATGAAAATATTTGTGTGTATAAAGCAAGTACCAGGAGTTTCAGAAGTTAAAATCGATCCCAAAACAAATACGCTTATAAGAGAAGGAATTCCAAGCATTATTAATCCAATGGATAAAAACGGAATTCAATTAGCATTGGACGTAAAGGAGAAATACGGTGGAGAGACTGTTGCCGTCAGTATGGGGCCTCCTCAAGCAGAAGAAGCGCTCCGAGAAGCAATCGCAATGGGCATTGATATGGCATATTTATTGACCGATAGAGCGTTTGCGGGGGCGGATACACTTGCAACATCGCATACATTAGCTCTCGGAATAAAACACTTACTCAAACAACTCAAAAAGGGGGAGAATTATTTAATCATCTGTGGTACCCAAGCAATTGATGGTGATACTGCCCAAGTTGGCCCTGAATTAGCCGAAGAATTGGGAATACCTCAAATTACCTACGTTCAAGATTTTTCATTAGAGGGAGAGAGAATAATCGTCCAACGTGCATTTCGACCAGAGGAAGTCGTAGAAATAGAAACAAGACTACCCGCCCTTATCTCCGTATTGAGTGATATCAATGATCCAAAATATCCCGGGATGGATGGAATTGTCAATGCATACGAAAAGGAAATAATCTATCTGAACCATAATGATCTCGAAGCAGAAAAGAAAAATGTCGGGTTGAACGGTTCTGTAACGGAAGTATGGAAGATTTTCGTCCCAAAAAGAAAAGGTGAACATTTAATCCTCGAAGGCTCGGTTGATGAGATGGTCAATGAATTATGTGAAAAATTAAGAGATGATAAAATATTTTAGGAGGAGAAAATAAATGAGTATAGAAATTGATGAGGAACTCTGTACGGGATGCGGTAATTGTGTAAGAAATTGTCCATATGGAGGGATTGAAATAATTAATGATCTTGCACGGATTTCTGATGAATGCACATTATGTGGTGCTTGTGTTGATAAATGTCCTGTAGATGCGATAATTTGGGAGAGAGAAGAGGTTGAAAGGCCAGAAATCGATCTTTCCCAGTATAAAGGTGTTATGGTAATAGGAGAGCACTTTCGAAACAAGATTCATCGCGTTGTATATCAATTATTAGGAAAAGGAAGGGAATTAGCAGATATTTTAGGGGTTGATCTGACGGTCGTTGTCTTAGGGTCTGATTTGGACGATAAATTAAACCTATTAGGACAGTATGGTGCTGATAAGGTGATTTATGTGAAATCTCAAATCCTTAAAGATTATTATTCCGATTTATATGTTTCAAGTTTAACTGAAATTATTAAAGAGCAGAAACCTGAAATTGTCCTTATCGGAGCAACACCCACGGGACGGGATTTTGCTCCTCGTGTTTCCAAGAGATTGGGGGCGGGATTGACCGCCGACTGTACAGGTCTCGCAATCGAAGAGGAAAGTAATAATTTACGGCAGACTCGGCCAACTTTTGGCGGAAATATCATGGCGACCATACGAACGCCTAATAGTCGTCCACAGATGAGTACCGTTCGTCCGGGTATCTTTGATCCAATTGAAAAACGATCTTCAGAACCAGAAATTAATGTCATTGAAAAAGACTTTAAGGAAGAGGATTCTGTTTCAAAAATATTAAAGATTATTGACAAAGAGCATAAGGGAGTAAAATTAGACGAGGCAGAGATAATTGTGGCTGGTGGTAGGGGGGTTGGCAGCAAAGAGAATTTTAAAGTAATTAGGGAACTTGCCGATGCATTAGGAGGAGAGGTTGCGGGATCAAGGGTTACTGTCGAGCTAGATTGGCTTCCACACGACAGACAAGTTGGACAGACAGGATCTACAGTATCGCCAAAACTCTATATTGCGTGCGGGATTAGTGGCGCGATACAACATCTTGTCGGGATGGAAACTTCAGATATAATCGTAGCTATAAATAAGGACCCAAATGCAGCCATATTTAACGTTGCCCACTATGGAATAGTAGAAGACCTCCATAAAGTGGTGCCCGTACTCACGGAAGAAATAAAAAGAAGAAAAACTGAGTAGTAATTATTACTTTAGATTTATTATTTTTATTTTATCTTTTATTTTATCTTTTATTTTATCTTTTATTTTATCTTTTATTTTATCTTTTATT